>CAIPBN010000566.1 GCA_903863315.1 uncultured Verrucomicrobiota bacterium
GGGAGGACACCTTGGGCAATCCCTGCCCTGTGGTTGACCGCAACACGGGCACCATCTGGCGGTCCTTCACGCGCAGCTCGGGCAAGTCCACCGAGAAGCAAATCGTGGCCGGAGAAAGCCCGGCCCCGACCACTGTTTGGCTGACGCACAGCACGGATGACGGCCTGACGTGGTCGGCTCCGCGGGATCTCTCCGCCACGGGTCGCCGGCCTGATTGGCGCTGGTATGGCACGGGGCCGGGCATCGGCATCCAGCTTGCGACCGGCCGCCTGCTCATCCCCAGTTATCACACGGAGCCGAGCCAGATGTATCGCAGTCACGCCCTTTACAGCGACGACCACGGCGCGACCTGGCAACTGGGCGCGACCGTCGGCGAACACACCGCCGAGTGTCAGGCCGCCGAGCGCCGCGACGGGACGGTGGTCCTCAACATGCGCGGGACGAACAAGCAATTCGTCCGCACCCTGGCCGAGAGCAAGGATGGCGGGCGCACCTGGTCCGCGCCCTGGTTGGAGAAGCAATTGCCGGAACCGGCATGTGAGGCGGCCTTGCTGGCGCTGCGCCCACCCTTGGCCAAAGCCGGACAAGCTTCACCGCAGGACTCCCTGTGGCTGTTCAGCAATCCGCCTGGGGCGACGCGGCGCGCCTTGACCCTGCGCCTCAGCCGGGATGAAGGCCGCACCTGGCCGGCCTCCCGCGTGTTAGATCCGGGCGCGGCGGAATACTCCTGCCTCACGCGGCTGCCCAACGGCGAAATCGGCCTGCTTTATGAGCTCTCGCGGGCGGGCCAGTCATATCGTCCGGAACTGCACTTCGCGACGTTTTCGGTGAGCTGGGTGGAGGGCAGATGAGGCTCGAATCAACCTGAAGCCCGGCGAAGTTGGGACAGTCTGACGAAGCAGTGTTTTGCCGTTTATGAACCCATCCACTGCCATTGTGCGCTGCAAGCGAGGATTTACCCTGATTGAACTGCTGGTAGTCATCGCCATCATTGCAATCCTTGCCGGGATGCTCCTGCCCGCGCTCGCGAAGGCCAAGAAGAAGGCCAAAGGCTCCGTCTGCACGAACAACCTGAAGCAATGGGGTGTCGGTGCGCAATTGTACGCGGGCGACAACGACGACCGTCAGCCATTCTCGTGGGCGCATGCGGACATCTACGGGGCTCCCAGCACCTCACCGCCCTACTACAACGCCTGCGGCGCGGGCTCCTTGTTGTCGCCCTATCTGGCACCGCCCACCACGGTGCCGGGTGAAAACAACAACAACAACTACGACTGCCCCTCTACGCCGCGCACCGGAGAACCGAACGTCAGCTTCACCTTTGGTCAGTTCAAGTTCGTCCAGAACCAGCGTTATCGCATCAACCCCTACTTGGGCTCTTACGGGTTGGGGCCGTTTGCCAACTACCGCTTTGGTGGAACCGTGCATCAAGCCGTCTTGCTGGCCAACATCCAGAATCCCGGGGACAAAGTATTTGCCTGGGATGTGCGGGACATCTGGCGCCCTTACGGCAACTCGCCCGGACGATCCGTCGCGGCCTTTGGCTCCGGGGATGCGAGTGACGACAACAACTACACCCCCTACTGGCAGAGTCCGAACATCGGGCTGACGCACGAGAGCAAGACGACGATCAGCTTTTACGATGGACGCGTGGAACTCGTTCCCAAGACCAGTCGCATTACATACGGGGCGATCGTCGCGGGAGCGGTGAACATCGACGACAACTGGACGCTCCAGTAAGCCGTTCGTGGAACCCATTCCGAGGGACTTTTCCTCCCATCCCCGCTTTCCTTCTCCGACAGTTTCGCACCCCGCAACTCACTTATGTCCAGCAAACCTGCTCTCCCATCGCTCACATTCATCACGGTGTTGATCGCCTTCGCATGCGGTTGCGCCCCCAAATCGAACCTCAAGCCGTTCGAGTATCTCGGTCAGAAGGCAGGTGAGGAAACCGCCCAACTAGCCAGGAACCAAGGCTCGGTGATGGCCATTTGGGAGCGCTTCGAGGCCATGCCCAACCCCAACACGGAAGCCCAAGTCACAGGCTTCAAGACTGCCATCGCAAAGAGCAAGGGGATCACCCTGAAAGAAGGCAAGGAGTTCGTCCGCGCGGTCAGCGACGATCCCCGCATGTGGCCGGCGGGCCAGGTTGGGCGCTTCATCAGCCTGGCGGAAGGCACCGATGTCGCGGTGCTGTTTGTGACGCTGCCCATGATGCTCGCGCCGGAGGAAATCACCGCGCTGAAGAACAGCAAGACCAAGTTCATCATCGTGGGCGGACAGTCCCCCATGCTGGATGCCTTGATCAAACAAAAGGCCGTGCAGGCTGCGATCGTAAACCGCATCCCCGCCAAGCCCGCCCCGGGCGGCGCGGAGACTGCCGTGCAATGGTTCGACCGAGTTTACATGGTGGTGAAGCCGATGTGAGGCCCGCACAGCGTCCTCCGCTTCGTTGCCACAATGGCCGGCCTGCTTGTGCCAGGCAGGCGGACAGCTTCCACCGATAAAACCGTTTGCGCCGACGCTCCGCAGTGCTAGTTTCCTCGCGCCTTTCCCAAACGCAAAAGGCTGAAACCCAAACCGAAAACACTATGGCCCACGAACTCCCCGCTCTCCCTTACGCCCACGACGCCCTCGAACCCCATGTGGACAAGGCCACGATGGAAATCCACCACGGCAAGCACCACGCCGCCTACGTGACCAACCTCAACAAGGCCCTCGCCGGCACGCCGCTCGAAGCCAAATCCATCTGCGAGTTGGTCAAGGACATCGCCTCCGTGCCGGAAAACATCCGCGGCCCCGTGCGCAACAACGGCGGCGGCCACTGGAACCATTCCTTCTTCTGGAAGCTGATGGCTCCGAATGCCGGCGGCGCTCCCACCGGCGATCTTGCCGCTGCCATCAATGCCGCCTTCGGCTCCTTTGCTGACTTTCAGGCCAAGTTCGAGGCTGCCGGCATCGGCCGCTTCGGCTCAGGTTGGGCCTGGCTCGTCGTCAACGGCGGCAAGCTGGAAATCGTCTCCACCGCCAACCAGGACAATCCGCTCATGGGCAAGGCCGTCGCCGGCTGCGAAGGCACGCCTCTCCTCGGCTGCGATGTGTGGGAACACGCCTACTACCTCAAATACCAGAACAAGCGCGCCGACTACCTCAAGGCGTTCTGGAATGTCGTGAACTGGGCCGAAGTCGCCAAGGCCTACGCCGCCGCGAAGTAATCGCAACTTAACCTTTGTCGCAACGCCCGCTGTCTTCCGGCAGCGGGCGTTTTGCTTTTCAAGCAGAGTTCCACCGTCCGGCAGCCGAGTGAATCGGTAGCATGATCACGCCGGGGCGGGGACCGGCGCTCCACAGGCTCAACGCCCCGCCGCCCAGCGGCTGAGACGACGCATGATTTCCCAGTTGTCAGCGCCCTTGATCGTGACCTCGCCAATGGGTTTTCCCGCCAGCGAGTCGTCGGCAATCCAACCAGCATCCGTGATCAGCACGACCCGGCCCTTGCCCGGCTCGGCGACGGCGAGGAGGCAGCCGGGCTCGTTGCGCGGGCCGTTGACGGGCTTGATGGCGAGATCGTTGTTCACCAACGCACGCGGCTTCGCCGGATGGCCGGCAGTGAGGACGACTTGGTCGCCCGAGTAGTAAAGCCAGTTCAGCCCGCCGATGAACGGCGTGGTCTTCGGCAGCGGGAGAAATTTGATGTCGGTGTGGCGGTCCACGAGCTGGAGCCCGAACTCGGCGAGGAGGCGGTTGAGGTTTTTGGTCTCCAGGTTGTGGGCTTCCTGATTGCCCAGGACGATGAGGCCGCCACCCGCTTGAACGAACTGAGTGAGCGCGGTGATGTCCGGCGCGGCGACGTGATGCGGCGGCGGGTTCGTGCCGGCGGCCTTCTCACTGGGGTTGGCGATAAGCACGGCGTTCACACCGGCGAGCGTTTTTGCGTTCAGCGGCTCGGCGTGGACGCGGACCTCGAACTCGCCACGCAGGCGGGTGAGCACTTCCTTGTAGTTGCCATCCGGCTGATAACGCGTCTCGCCGAGGGCGTTGAAGTAACGGCTGTAGAGCAGCACGGGCTTCTTCGGCGCATCGGCGGCGGATAGGCCAAGCGGCAGGGCGAAAAGGGCCGCGAGCGCAGCCACGAGCAAAGATGCTTTCATCAGTAGAATATTTCAGGAGTGCAACCGCAGCAGTCGACTCACACCCGCCCCTTGACCAGCGACTCCACCACTGCCGGGTCCGCCAGCGTCGAGATGTCGCCGAGGTTGTCCAACTCGTTCTCCGCGATCTTGCGCAGGATGCGGCGCATGATTTTGCCGGAGCGCGTCTTGGGCAGGCCCTCGGTGAACTGGATCTTCTCCGGCGACGCGTGCGGTCCGAGGATGTCGCGGACCTTGGCGTTGATTTCCTTCTTCACCGCGTCGCTGGGCGTCTGGCCGGTGCGCAGCGTGACGAAGGCGTAGATGGCGAAGCCCTTGATGTCGTGCGGATAGCCCACCACCGCCGCCTCGGCCACCGCGGGATGCGCGCCAATCGCGCCCTCGACCTCCGCCGTGCCGATGTTGTGACCGGACACGATGAGGATGTCGTCCACGCGGCCCGTGATCCAGTAGTAGCCGTCCGGGTCGCGCCACGCGCCGTCACCGGTGAAATACTTGCCGGGGAAGCGCTTGAAGTAGGTGTCCACGAAGCGCTGGTGGTCGCCGAAGACGGTGCGCATCTGGCCGGGCCAGCCGGGCTTGAGGCAGAGGTTGCCGCGCACGTCGTTGCCAAGCAGTTCGTTGCCCTGATCATCCACGATGGCGGGCTGCACGCCAGGCAGCGGGAGCGTGGCGGAGCCGGGCTTCGTGGGCGTCGCCCCCGGCAGCGGCGAGATGAGAATGCCGCCGGTCTCGGTCTGCCACCAAGTGTCGATGACGGGTGAGCGTTCCTTGCCGACCACCCGGAAATACCAGTTCCACTCCGGCTCCTTGATGGGCTCACCCA
>CAIPBN010000567.1 GCA_903863315.1 uncultured Verrucomicrobiota bacterium
ATGGAGCCGACGTTCTTGTAGCCGACGCCGGTGTAGTATTCGCCCTGCGGATAGGGGAAGCCGGAGTCCGGGAAGCCGAGGGGCTTGCCGTCCTGATAGAGGAAGTATTCCTGCTCGAAGCCGAACCAGGCACCGGGATCATCAGGGATGTTCGCACGGCCGTTGGAGGGATGCGGCGTCTTGCAGTCGGGCATCATGACTTCGCACATCACGATCACGCCGTTTTTCTTGGTGGAGTCGGGATAGACGGCCACGGGCTTGAGCATGCAGTCGGAACTGCGGCCCTCGGCCTGACGGGTCGAGCTGCCATCGAAGCCCCACATGGGGAGCTCTTCAAGCTTCGGGAAGCTCTTAAATTCCTTGATCTGGGTCTTGCCGCGGAGGTTTGCGACGGGCTCGTAGCCGTCGAGCCAGATGTATTCTAGTTTGTATTTCGCCATGGATTTGAATCTGGGAGGTTGATTGTTTGCGCTGACTGACGAGTTCGGGTTTAGCAGGCCGGATGCCGGGTGGGAAGCATTTTGCATGAATGCCATGAAATCGTTGTCTGGTGGGGCATTTCAGCCTGTCAAAACTCCGTTCGACGGCTGCAATGGGAACGGAGAGGTGTCCACTTCTGCCCACCCTGCATCGCTTTTGCCAGCGGCCCGGAAAACTGAACAAATCGCCGCATGGTTCGACGGAGATGAGGCTTGATCCAGGGATGAACCTTGGGCCCGACGGTATCGAAGGGGGAGTGCGTCGGCATTTTCCTCCCCCCCATCACCAGCCCACGCCGCCCGACGGAGATACGCTGTCAATTCTAAGCGGGTCAGCTTGCGGCCAGGAACCGCTCGCATGAGCAGAGACAGGTTCCGTTGCTGCCTTCCCACCCATTGTCACGCTCACCCCATTGGGCCAAAGCGCACGCACTGCTTTTGTTCAAGGCCCTTCCCCCGGCCGCTGGTTTGAAGTCTGGAAGTAGCTTACCCGACTGCGGTGAGCACCAAATTGTCCAGCCGGAATCCTCCGGACCACCCCGAAGGCTGAAGGTAGGCACAATTTCCTATTGGACAACCTGGGGCGAATATGGGACACCCCTCCCCGTCAAACCGAACGCCGGCACGTCTCAAGCGCGGTGCCTAAAACGGTTCGCCGGATCGGTCAAACAAACTAGCTAGTTAAAGTCGGTAAGAAAGGACAACCTATGAAGTTCGTCAAAATGCTCACAGCGGTCGCGTTCATCGTCGCCGTTTCCGCCAGCCTCGCTCTCGCGGCTGACAAAGAGTTGAAGGGCAAGATCAAGGAAGGCAGCTGCTGCGCCAAGGCCAAGGCCGCCGGCAAAGCCTGCGCCCATCCTTGCTGCGTTGAAGCCGCCAAGGCCGGCAACGTGTGCGAGAAGTGCAATGCTGAGAAGAAGAAGTAATTTCTTCCTGAGCTAATTCTTTAGCCAATGTGACCGGCTAGCCGAAAGGCTAGCCGGTTTTCTGTTTCCCCTTTGGGTGATCCGGGCGCTCCCGAGGGGTGGAGGGTGTCCCCCGGCAGCCCTGAGGCCCTTGTTCGCCCCAGCCCACCCACAGCCGACGGCCAGTTCAAACCACCTCGTGCCACCGTTGGGCGATTGGTATCCGCCGCCCCACGCCGAAAGCCTTGCTGGTCACCTTCAGCCCCGGAGCCGCCTGCCGCCGCTTGTATTCCGTGCCATCAATGAGCCGGACCACCCGGCGGACCGCCGCCGGGTCAAAACCCGCCGCCACGATTTCAGCGGCTGGGCGGCACTTCACCACGTATTCCTCCAAAATGTCGTCCAGCACCTCGTAGGGCGGCAACGAATCCTGATCCGTCTGATTCGGCCGGAGCTCGGCGCTGGGGGCCTTGGTGATAGAGGCCACCGGAATCACCTCGCGCTGCCGGTTCACCCATTTGGACAGCCGATAGACCATGGTCTTGGGCACGTCGCTGATGACCGCCAGCCCGCCGCACATGTCGCCGTAGAGCGTGCAATAGCCCACCGCCAGCTCGCTTTTGTTCCCCGTGGTCAGTAGCAGCGACCCAAACTTGTTCGACATGCCCATCAGAATCACCCCGCGCAACCGGGCCTGCAGGTTTTCCTCCGTGGTGTCCTCCGGCAGGCCACCGAAAACCGGCTGCAACTGTCCCTTCACCGAGGCAAACGCCGGCTGGATGGGGATGACGTCGTATTGGATGCCCAAATTTGCCGCGAGCAAACGCGCATCATCCAAGCTGCCTTGGGAGGAAAACTGGGACGGCAGGGACACCCCACGCACGTTCTCCGCCCCCAGCGCCTCGACCGCCAGCACCGCAGTCAAGGCCGAGTCAATCCCGCCGCTGAGGCCCAGCACGACGGACTTGAAGCCGCACTTGTGCAGGTAATCCCGCAGGCCCAGCACCAAGGCGCGATAAACCAACTCCTCATCCGAAAACACCGGCGGGGCAATCGCCTGCCACTTCGAGGTGTCCACCACCAGCCAGTCCTCGGCGAACAACGCCCCCTGCGCCATCAACCGCCCCTGCCCGTCGAAGGCCAGGCTGGCTCCGTCAAAGATCAACTCGTCGTTGCCGCCCACGAGATTGCAGTAAAGCAGCGGGCATCGGGTCTTGGCAGCCAGGCTGGAGAGCATGGCCCGGCGCGTGGTGTTTTTGCCCAGATGCCAGGGGGAGGCCGACACATTCACCAGCAAGTCCGCACCGCTTCGCACGAGATCGGCCGCCGGGTTCCGCCGATACCGCCGTTCCCGCCAGAAGTCCTCGTCGTTCCACAAATCCTCGCAGACGGTCACGCCGATGCTCCGCCCGTTGAAAAGGAACGGCTCGTTGCCTTCCGCCGGGTCGAAATAGCGGTCTTCGTCAAACACATCGTAGGTCGGCAGCAGCATCTTGGTGCGCACCTCCGCCACCTTCCCGTGCTGCAACAGGGCCACCGAATTAGTCAGTCCCCGGCCGGGCCGGCCGTGATGGTTGCCCACGAAGCCCACGAGCAAACCCACCCTGCCCGTCGCACCCGCCAGCCGTTCCAGCACCGCGAGATTCTGCGCGACGAAATGCGGCTTCAGCAGCAAATCCCTCGGTGGATAACCCGTGATCGCCAGTTCTGGGCAGACCACCATGTCCACCCCACCCGCCACCCCGCGCTGGTAAGCTGCAAGGATGCGCGCCTCGTTCCCCACGAGGTCACCGACGGTGGTGTTGATCTGTGCGAGCGCGACTTTCATACGGCCAAGCCGTGCGGAGAGTGCGGCAGTCCGCTGCCGTTTTCAATGCGGGAGCTCGCCCCCTCAGTCGGTGACGGGCGGGGGCTTCAATCTGCCCTCCGCCCGCGCGTGCCGACCGTAAACCAGCTCAAACACCGGCGTGGCCATCAGCGTCGTGACCACTGCCATCAGCACCAGCACCGCGAACAGTGGCGGCTGGATGATGCCCCGTTGCAGCCCGATGTTCAGGAGGATGAGCTCCATCATTCCGCGTGCGTTCATCAGCACGCCCACCGCCAGCGCCAAGCGGTTGTCCTCGCCCGCGAGGCGCGCCGCCGCCCAGCACGCGCCAAACTTGCCCAGGCAGGAGGCCGCCAGCACCACCAGCGCAATGCCGAGCATCTCGACGCTGTTCACCATGTCCAGCCGGGTGTTCAGCCCCGAATACGTGAAGAACATCGGCAGCAGAAACACCACCGTGAACGGCTCCAATTGCCGCTGCAATTCGCGCGTCAGCAAACCCCGTGGCATCGCCACTCCCAGCAGGAAACCGCCGAACACCGCATGGATGCCCGCCGCATCCGTGGCCCAGGCCCCCAGCATGAGGAGCATCAGGCACCCGGAAAGCATGTGCGGTGTCAGCTTCCCCTCCTTCTCCACCGCCGCGCCCAGCCGCTTGAGCAGCCGTCGGCCCA
>CAIPBN010000568.1 GCA_903863315.1 uncultured Verrucomicrobiota bacterium
CGACTTGAGTGAGAACCTTGAAGCTCCGGTGCTCGTGGCCACCCTGGAGACGCAGAAGTATCGCCTCATCCGCGGCGACGGGCCGGCGCTGCTGGTGATTGACGAGTATCAGATGCTCGCGGACGGAGACCGCGGCCTGAACTACGAGCTGGCCATTGCGATGGCCCCGGCGCAGACGCGCCTCTTGCTGCTCAGCGGCAGCGTGGAGAATCCGCACCACATCGTGAAGTGGCTGGAACGGCTGGGGCGCAAGGCGCAGCTCGTGCGCCATCTCGAACGCCCCGTGCCGCTGGAGGAGGTCAACGTCGGGCAACTGAGCGTCCATGTGCCCAGCGAGGTGAAGGGCATCTGGCCGCGTTTTGTGGCGAAGGCCCTGGTGGATGACCTGGGTCCGGTGCTCATCTTCGCTCCGCGCCGCAAGGAGACGGAATTGCTGGCCATGGAGCTGGCGCGCTTTCTGCCCAATCCGAACCCCCTCACGCTCACCACGGAGCAGAAGCAGCTCGTTGGCGAGAAGGTCGCGCGTCTGCTGCGTTGCCGGGTCGCCTACCATCACAGCGGCCTGAGCTATGGCGCGCGCGCGGGAGTCATCGAGCCGCTGACCAAGGCCGGGCAGCTTCGCGTCGTGGTCGCCACGATGGGGCTGGCGGCGGGCATCAACTTCTCCCTGCGCAGCGTGGCGCTGGCGGCGGATTCCTACCGGCGCGATGGCATCGAGGTGTCCATCCGGCCCGATGAGATTTTGCAAATGTTCGGGCGGGCGGGCCGGCGCGGCATCGACGAGGTGGGCTACGTGCTGGTTTCACCGAATGGCATCCGGCTCATTGATGGCCGGCCTGCGTTTCTCGCGCGCTCCGGGCTGGTGGACTGGAGCGCCTTGCTCGGCATCATGGGTGCGGCGGCGCAGGCAGGGCTGGACCCGTTTGGCGAGGCGGTGCGCGTGCAGGAGCGGCTGTTCACCACCAAACCCATTCTGCTGGGCGTGGAAGGCGCGTTGAAGAATCCATCCACCCCCTGCGGCCTGAAGACCGATGGCGAGCGGGCGCGGCATGTGCGCAAAATGGTGCGGCAGTTTCTCAACAGCCGGGGCGAGTGGGAACCTTGGCCCGCGCTGAAGGACGTGCCCGCCGATCAAGTGCGGGTGATGGAGCCGCTGGGTGAAGGGGTGCTGCAATTGCTGAAGCTGAGTGGACCAGTGGCCTCGCGTCGCCGTGCAACCACGGCGGATATTCTTTCCGCGCCGACTGGTCCCGCACTCAAGATCAGCGATGCTGGGCAGGCCAAGCCGGAGCCCGACACTTCGCCAGCCGCTGACGGCGATGCATCGCCCGCATCACCGGTCATCCGCCTCCGCCCGGCGCTGACGGTGGAGGCGGCGGTGGAACGGCTCGGTGAAGGCGGCACCTTGGTGCGGCTGCCGGGCGGCATGTTCGCCCGTTCGCTGACAGTGGCCGAGGCGTTGAACGGAGAGCAGATCCTGCTGGCGAAATGGGTGCGCAAGCTGACGAACTGGAACGGGCGGCAGACCTCGCTGACAAGCTGGCGGGACTTGGTGGTGCCCGTGCTGGAACAGCGCTTTGCGGCGGGAAAGACGCCGCTGCTGCAGGTGAACTATCCCAAGCCCGTGCGATTGAAGGACGAGTTCGCCGAGCACATGCCCGCCGTGGGGATTGGCCCTGTGCATGCCGTGGTGGCGCTGGATCAGCTCCCGCTCAAGGTATGCGTGGACACGCACGGCGTCGCGCTGTGGAAGCCGCCAGAGCGCGAAATCTTCCCGCCGGACTGCGCCCAGTGCGCGTGTGTGCCGCTGTGCAAACAACTGCCCACCGGCACCGGCGTCGCCTCAATCTGGCGGCGGCTCGGCCTGGTGGATGGGACGGGCATGCCGTCGCGACGAGGCCGTATCGTGAGCTTCTTCCACTCCGGCGACGGCCTGGCGGTCGCCGCCGCGCTGGAGGACGAGTCGCTGCCCATTGACGAGCTGGCCTACGAACTCGCCAACCTGCACGCGGGCTTCCGCTTCGCGAAGGGCGATGCGCGCTGGGACGGGCGCATCGCGATGGCGTGCCAGCGGACATTCGGGACGCAGACTTTCACCGGCTATCTCGACAACGGCGTGCCGCCTGAATACGGCGCGGGGGCGGAGGAGATCGCAGCGGACGTGCACAAGGACCCCTTGGGCAAGAACGGGTGGGTGACGGAGTTCCTCGGCATCGGGGACATCGACCGGATGATCATCGAGTGGCGCAGCGTGCTGCGACAAGTGGCCCATGCCCCGGATTTGGACTGGCCGCGCTGGCAGAAGTTGAAGGAGCGGGCACGGGAGATCTTGCGCGAGACGGACTCACCCACGATCACGGAACTGCCGCCGCTCGACTTCGCGCAGACCAAACGCATCAGCCACCAGCTGTCACTACGGCGGCATTGACCAGCAGCAAACCGCCTCAGTTGCGGTTTGCAAATGAACCTCTTCCATCGGAGAGGGTGCCACCTGTCCTAGGAGCTTGCCCGCGATAGGCCCGGTCAACGGCCATTGATTGGCACAATGAGAAACCACCCTCTTATCAATTAACCCAATAGTGCGGAAGCTCGCCATTCTCTGCGCGTGAAACCCGTGTTCGCGATGCACCCGATGCGGTGGTCATGCGGAGGTGTTTCCAGAACACCCTGGAGATGCCTCCGCTCCGCCGCTGCTCAGACCCGCACGGGCCAAGTCATCCTGTTGATCCTCGCCCTCGGGACTGGCGTGGGCTGCGTCGGAACTCAGCGGCATCCTGACGCAGACATGGTCGGCACCAAGCGTGTCCTCGCGATGGCCCAGCCCACCGAGCAAGCCACGCCGCACAAGTTGCAGCGCCTTCACGCCGCCTTTGTCCGCGACGACGGGACCATCCTGCTCCAAATCCACGGCAAGCCGGTGAACGAAGCCAAGACCCAGCCCTGCACGCTTGAAATCCCGCCGCCCAAGCGCACTACCCAAAAGGAGACAGTCGCTCGCCGTGTGGAAGTCCCCAGTTCCGCGTTGCACTTGGGTTGGGACGCCGCCCCCCTCACCGCCACCAAGGTCCATCCACTCCCCATCGGCCCGGTCATGATCTTCAAACCCATCGAAACCTATGTTTGGCCCGATCTCAAGTTCACGGAAGGCCGCGCGGAAGAGATTCGCCTCGTGCAACGGCTCGGCTCGGTGGGCCAATGGGAAATTCTCCACCTGCGCGCGCAGCCCACCGCCGCGCAAGCCCGCTTCACCATCTTTGAAGTGCGCAAGACGATGGTCCTGATCAATCACCACACCAATTCAGCGCTTATGCCTTTCACACTTACGGAAGACGCAATCACCGATGTGAGCCCCTCCGCCAATAAGGCAGCACTCTTCGTCGCCCCGAGGCGAAGGGATCCGATGTATTTCACCGGTGGGGAGATTGCTGAAGCGTGCGATACAATTTGGACCGGGATCAAGGCTTTGGGCCGAACCATTGGCTTGGCCAAGAAGGAAACCTCTCCCTGAAACCCATCACACCGCATGCGCTCCACTCCTCGCCAAACCTTCACCACCATGACGACTTGTTCTTCTTGTGACCCGTCCCGGCTCGGCTCGTCCAAGGCTTGGCCGCTGCGTTTCGTCTCGCTGCTGCCAACCTTCGTAGTCACACCCTTGCGCAACCGATTCCGCTCCGCCACTGCACTGACCCGCACGGGCCAAGTCATCCTGTTGGCCCTCGCCCTCGGGACTGGCGTGGGTTGCGTCGGAACTCAGCGGCATCCTGACGCAGACATGGTCGGCACCAAGCGCGTCCTCGCCATGTCCCAGCCCACCGAGCAAGCCACGCCACACCAGTTGCAGCGCCTCCACGCCGCCTTCCGCCGCGACGACGGGACCATTCTGCTCCAAATCCACGGCAAGCCGGTGAACGAAGCCAAGACCCAGCCCTGCACGCTTGAAATCCCGCCGCCCAAGCGCACTACTCAAAAGGAGACAGTTGCTCGCCGCGTGGAAGTCCCCAGCTCCGCGTTGCACTTGGGTTGGGACACAAATGCAGTCATTGCCACCAACCTCCACCCGATCCCCATCGGCACAGTCATGACCATCACGGCCAAGGAAGTCTATGTTTGGAACGACATCGCGCTGACCGAGGGCCGGGCCGAGGAAATCCGCCTCGTGCAACGGCTCGGCACGGTGAACCAATGGGAACTCCTCCACTTGCGCGCGCAACCCACCGCCGCGCAAGCCCGCTTCACCATCTACGAAGTCCGCCCCACCATGGTCCCGGTCAACCACCGCGCCGCGCTGGCGCTCATGCCCTTCGCGCTGGCGGAGGACCTGATGACGAATGTGGGCAGTCCCGTGGGCACGGTGGGAGCCATCCCCGCGGTCGGGGCGGCCCTCATCTATACTGGCTACCTCCCGTTTGCGGCCGCGCTGTGGACTTGTGAGCAGCTCGGCAAGGGAGCCAAAGCGGTAGGCCGGGCCGTCGGTTTGGTTGAGCCGGAAAACTCCCCGTGAAATCCCGCGCA
>CAIPBN010000569.1 GCA_903863315.1 uncultured Verrucomicrobiota bacterium
CAAACCAAATAACCAAGATGAACATCCTCAAACACCGCTCCATCGACCGCCGCACATTCCTGCGCGGCACCGGCGTCTCCCTCGCGCTGCCCTGGCTCGAATCCATGTCCTCGCTGGCACGCGCGGCATCAACGGCGGGTGGCATCGCGGACTCCGAGCGGCCAAAGCGGGCGCTCTTCACCATGTGGGGCCTCGGCGTGAATGGCCGCGATTACACGCCAGCCAAGTGTGGCCGCGATTGGGAGGCCACGACCATTTTGAAACCCGTCTCCCATCTGCGCGATGACTTCACGCTCATCAGCGGCCTGAAGCTCACGCACTCCGGCGGGCACAGCGGCGACCGCACTTTCCTCACCGGCATCTCCACGCACAAGGCCGACGCCAAACTCCGCATCTCCGCCGACCAGGAACTCGCCGAAGCCGTCGGCAAGGCCACGCGCTATCCCAGCCTCGTGCTCGGCGTGCATCGCGGCACCGGCTTTGGCAGCGGCACCATTGACAAGACGCTCGCCTGGACCCGTGGCGGCACGCCCATCCCGGCAGAAAACCGCCCTCACATTCTCTTCGACAAACTCTTCCGCGCCGAAAGCCCCGACGAAGTCGCCGCCCGCAAGACCGGCGCAGGCCGCACCGGCAGCGTGCTCGACGCCGTGCGCGACGAAGCCAAGAGCCTGCAAAACCGCCTCGGCAAAGACGACCTCGCCAAACTCGAAGAATACTTCACCTCCATCCGCGACGTGGAGCAGAGCATCGCCACCGACCTCGCCTGGCTCGACAAGCCGAAGCCGAAAGTCGCCGCGATTGACTTCGGCAAGAACGTCCAGGCGCTCGACCCCGAGTTGCAGGCGAAGGGCAACTTCGACTACCGCCGCTACCAGCGCCTCATGTTCGACGTCATCACCCTCGCGCTCCAGACCGACAGCACGCGCGTCATCAACTACTATGCCCGCCGCGACCTCAACGACGGCACCTATTGCTACGCCTACAAAGGCTGCCCCTACGGCTACCACGAGATGACCCACCACGGCGAAGACCCCGACAAGCTCAAGTGGCTCACCACCGTGGACACCTGGTATATGGAGGACTGGGCCTACTTCATCGAAAAGCTCAAGAGCGCCAAGGAAGGCGACGGCACCCTGCTCGACCACACCCTGCTCGTCTGGGGCAGCAGCGGCGGCACCGAGAACGCGCACAACAACACCGACCTGCCCACCATGCTCGTCGGCGGCCATAAAATCGGCATCAAGCACCAGGGCCACATCGCCAAGAAAGATGTCCGCCTCGGCAACCTCTGGCAGACCATGTTCGGCGTCATGGGCGTGAAAGTGCCCGCCAAGTTCCAAGGCGGCGAGGCAGATGGCGTCATCAAGGAACTGATGTGATCTGAAAGACAGCAAGCCCCTCCCTCAGCCCTCATTCTCATCCATGAAACCACTGCCCCTCCTCCTCGTTTCCGCCATCTTCTCGTTCACCACTTTCGCAGCGGAGGAATCTCCCGAGGACGCGAAGATTCGCGCCTCCATTCCGCTTGGCGGTGACTTCAAACCGAATCCGAAAGTCGGCGCGTTCGTCGTGGTGGGTCACGGAGCGCGCATCATTGTGTCGAAGGACGACGGCAAGACGTGGAAGCAGGCCTTCTTCGCCGCTCCTGGAGCCGATCACGGCCCGTGGGCCACGAAATCCGTCGCCTACACCAAGGGCGTCTTCGCTGTGCCGGTGGCCTGGGGCGGGCCGACGATCTATCTCGCCTCCGATGATGCCGTGAACTGGCGGCATCTCACCAGCGGCGCGACCAAGCTGCCACAAAGCAAAGACGATCCGCGCTTGATGACTGGCTTCACCTGGGGCCTGGCGGGAGGCAAGGGCGCCTTCGTCTCCAGCGGCTACATGACCTTCAGCGCCACGGCGGACCTCGGGAAAACATTCACCACATTCGGCATCTGGGGCGCGTTCAAGGACGACCCACGCGGCAAGCTCAGCACGCATCACATCGGCGCGGTGTATTGCGGCGATGAGAGCGGACGCTTCCTCGCGCTGGGTGACAATCGCGGCGACTCTGGCCCCAAGTTCGGCCATCTCTTCGCCAGCGATGATCTCGGCAAGACCTGGAAATGGCTCGCACCGAAAGGCCTCGACGCCACCACCGGTCGCGGCGCGTTGATATCCAACGGCAAGCTGCTCGTCATGACCGACCCCATCCGCGCGAACGCGTGGACGAGCGGCGATGCCGGTGAGACGTGGGACGGCCCGCACGCCACCGGCACGGAGCGCGCCGCGCTCAGCGTCGTGAACGGCGAGTTCTGGCTCTGCGGAAAAAAATCCCGCGCCAGCGCCGACGGCAAGACCTGGCGCGATCTGCCCACCGCCGTCCCCGAAGGCCAGGTGATAGCCAGTGACAAAGGCACGCTCGTCAGCATCCACCCGCAGCGCACAACTATCCAGCGCAGCACCGACGGC
>CAIPBN010000570.1 GCA_903863315.1 uncultured Verrucomicrobiota bacterium
CTCGACCGGATCGCCGACGTTCCGCAAGCCGCCTGCCTCCGCGCGCCCGAACTGCACGCCGCGCGTCACCTGGCCGTCATGAACGTCCAGACAAGGAATCACTCGTTTTGCCAACATGGTCGTAAGGGGCGCTCAATCAGGCCGAAAAAGTCACCCGATGACTCGTGCAGAATCATCGGGCATCAGGCTTGCGATTCTGAACCGGCCGGCGGACTGAACCAGCCCGCATCGTTCCGTTCGGCTCGCGGCTTCTATAGTTTCCCCGCCTCACGCTGGCAAGCGGTCTCCGCCGCGTCGCCCATGCGTGCCGTTCCCTCCGCTGCGCCGTCCGCTTGACACTCCCCTGCTCTATCCTCATTTTCGACGCTCCTGACGGACGCGAGATGCGTTGTCGGGCCTGAATTTTTTATGAGCCATAACCTGTTCAACACACTGCAATCTTTCGACCTCGGCAACGGCAAGTCCGGCAAGTTTTATTCTCTTCCCGCACTGGAAGCGGCCGGCGTCGGCCCCATCTCCAAGCTGCCGGTTAGCATCCGTCTCGTGCTGGAGTCCGTGCTGCGCAATTGCGACGGCCTCAAGGTGCAGGAAGCGAACGTGAAGGAGCTCGCGAATTGGAAGCCGACCGAGGAACGCACGGCGGAGATTCCGTTCGTGGTCGCCCGCATCGTGTTGCAGGACTTCACCGGTGTGCCGTTGCTCGTGGACCTCGCAGCGATGCGCAGCGCGGTGAACAAGATCGGCAAGAATCCGAAGATCATCGAGCCGCTCGTGCCGGTGGATCTCGTCGTGGACCACTCGGTGCAAGTGGACTTCGCCGGTGCGGCGGACTCGATGGCGAAGAATCTGGATTTGGAATTCACCCGCAACCGCGAGCGCTACCAGTTCCTGAAGTGGGGCATGCAGGCGTTCGACACGTTCAAGGTCGTCCCGCCCGGCATCGGTATTGTGCATCAGGTGAACCTTGAATACCTCGCCAAGGGCGTGCTGGAACAGGGCGGCGTTTACTATCCCGACACGCTCGTTGGCACGGATTCGCACACTACGATGATCAACGGCCTCGGCATCGTTGGCTGGGGCGTGGGCGGCATTGAAGCCGAGGCGGGCATGCTCGGGCAGCCGGTTTACTTCCTCACGCCGGATGTCGTTGGCGTGCATCTCACCGGCGCGATTCGCGAAGGCGTCACCGCGACCGACGTCGCGCTCACTGTCACGCAGATGCTCCGCAAGGCGAAGGTCGTCGGCAAGTTCGTCGAGTTCTTCGGGCCCGGCGCTGCGGCGCTCCCGCTGGTAGACCGCGCGACCATTGCGAATATGGCGCCCGAATACGGCGCGACGATGGGCTTCTTCCCAATCGACGAGGAGTGCGAGAACTACCTCCGTGGAACCGGCCGCAGCGAGGCGCATTGCCAGATGTATGAGAACTACTACAAGGCACAGGGTCTCTGGGGCATTCCGCAGGCCGGCCAGATCGAATACTCGCAAGTTGTCGAGCTCGACCTCGCCAGCGTGAAGCCGAGCGTCGCCGGCCCGAAGCGACCGCAGGATCGCATCGAATTGCAGAACCTCCGCCGCGAGTTCTTCAGCGCGGTGCAACGTCCCGTGACCGAAAACGGTTTTGGCAAAACGCGCCAGGTCTTTGGCAAGTCGGTAAAGGTCGAGATGGCTTCGAAGAAGAAAGCCAGCATCGGCACCGGCTCCGTGCTGATTGCCGCGATCACGAGTTGCACGAACACCAGCAACCCGAGCGTGATGCTTGCCGCTGGCTTGCTCGCGAAGAAGGCCGTCGAAAAGGGCCTCAAGGTCAACCCTGCCGTGAAGGCCTCGCTCGCTCCCGGATCGCGCGTGGTCACGGATTACCTC
>CAIPBN010000571.1 GCA_903863315.1 uncultured Verrucomicrobiota bacterium
GAGGCTTGAACGCGGCCTTGATGTCCGCGTAGTCCATCAGCCAGCCAAGCTTGGGGTCACACTCGCCGGCGATGACGATTTCCACCTTGAAGCTGTGCCCGTGCAGGCGGCGGCACTTGTGCGCCTCGGGCAGCAGCGGGAGGAGGTGGGCGGCTTCGAATTGAAAGCTCTTACGCAGTTCCATGTTCATCGATTTCAAAAGTATTCAGTAACCAGTGTTCAGTGTTCAGTCCACCGTGCTCCCCAAGCCGGCTGGTTACTGAAAACTGGCTTCATTGTTCCCAATCGGTCCATCTCACCAAGTCACCCATCAACGGCCTTCCGTCGTGCCGCCATGTGAGCGGCGGGTTTTGCATCTGGCCCAGCGGGCACAGACGCGTCGCGCCCCAACGGGCGAATTGTTTCGCGAGGCCCTCCAGTTCGTGCTCCTGCGCGGCCAAGCCGACGGTCGAGGTGTGGTCGCGCACCGGGTCCGCGCCGCGCAACGCCTCGGCCACGTCCAGCACGGGCTTCACGTAGATGAAGCGATTCAGGCAGGACAACGCGAACCGTGGCTCGGCCTCATAGACCACCGTCCACGCAGTCGAGTCCCGGCTGCACCAATGGCGCGTCTGGTCCGGCGCGTGCGCGGCGCGGACCTCGTAGATGGCCCGGCGCGCGGCAATGTGCGCGGCAGTCTCGGTGGAAACCTTACCGCGCGGCTCGGCGGCTTCGCGGCGCGCGAGTTCGTCGGCGAGTTGCTCGGCGAATTGCAGCGCGAGGCCGGTGGCGTTGTCCTCGACGTAGAAGACGTGCGGGGAGAGGCAGCCGAGCTGGTCCCACGCGACAACATCCGTGGCGGCGGCGGCGACAATTTTCTTCGCCCGCCAGCTCGTGAGGGATTCGCGCGTCACATAACCGAAGCTGACCTGATGCCCGTAACCCGCGAAGCGCACGCGCGGCGGCAACACGCGGCGAACAGCCTCAACGGCTTCATCCGTGCCGGTGGCGGTGACCGCCTCGCATTGCGCGAAAAGAGCCTGCTCCAGCGCAGCGGAGCCACCGCGCCACTCCGCCATCTCGATGCAGGCACCCAGCTTGGGCTCGCTGCCGTAAAGCGAGTGCAGGAAGACGCGCGGGAGAAACGAACCGCCCCGCGAGCATTTGATGAACTGCGCCGAGCGCGTGAGCAGGCCGAGCACGATGGCCATGAACGCCGCGTTCGGCACGCAGCCTGCGGTGATGTGCCCGACGAGCTCCGGCCCGGTGCCCAGCGCGAGCCGGCGCGTGCGGCTGTCGCTGCTGCTGGCAGAAAAAGCATCGAGCCGCTGCGTGGTGCCCAGTTCCTGCGCAAGGAGGGCTTCGAGATTCTCGCCCGTGAGCTGGCGGAAGAAACTGTCGAGGCCGGTGGCAATGATCTGGGCGGAGAAGCCCGTGTGGGCCGGCCCCTCGGCCAAAGCGAACTGGCGGTAGGGATAGTCGGCTTCGAGCCAGTCATCGCCGGCGCGCACCAGCGTGCGCAGGACGCTGGGAGTGTCGCGCACCGCCAGGTAGTGCGCGCGGTTGCGCTTCAGTGACAAGCACGCCTCCGTGATCATCGCCGGCGAGAGATCGGCTTCCGGCGGCAGGTCGGCGAGGAAGTAATTCGGCAGGTTCATGGCGCAGCGGTCTGGCTCAACTGTTCCCGATTCCGGATTTCACGCAAGCAAAGCAGACCCGGCAGTGAGGCCAGCAGCAGCCCGGCCAGCAAAAGGTAGAAGCCGTGGTAACGCACTGGCTCCGCCGCCGCCGCGCCGAGCTGCTCGACCCAGCGGCCGGCAAACCAATGCGCGACGTTGCCCAAGATGCCGCCCACTGTGATGAACAGGCCAAAGACCCGCCCGCGCACGGCATCCGGCACCGACTCCATCAACGCGGCCTCGACCATTGGATAGCAGCCCATGAAGAAGAAACCATACACCAGCAACGCCGCCGTCAGCCCGCCGCGCGGGAGATGTGGAAAGACAGCGATGACCATCGCCGCCAGGATCATCACGCCCGCTGTCCATCGCGTGCGCCCCCGGTCACTGAGATGGCCGAAGAGCGGGTTGCTGATGACGCCCATCAAGAAGATGAGACTTAGCGCCACTCCCGCCTCTTTGACCGAGAAGCCGTGCGCCTTTTGCAGAAAGAGCGAACCGAGGCTGCCCATGCTGTGCCCGGCGAAATCACGCAGGGCGAACGCCACGGCGGCGGCGAGGAAGAGCAGCCAGAGCGCGGACGTGGGGAAGAGGGCGCGCGGCGGTGTGACTTGTGCCGGCGATTTGCAATCGCCAGCGGGCATGCCGGGTGCCGCAGACGGCGGTTGCAAACCACCGGCACTTTCCGCCTCCGCCAGCCACGCGAAGGCTCCGGCGGCGAAGATGCCCAGCACGCCAAACTCCATGATCGGCGTGCGCCAGTCGCCGGATTGTGTTGCACGCCAACCAGCGTAAATCGGGCCCACGAAGAAGCCCGCGCCCGCGCCGATTCCGATGAGCCCGAGCGCGCGCCCCGTTGCCTCGGGATAAAGCCGGGCGACCATGGCGGTCGCCGCCGGGTGGAAACAACTTCCACCGATGGCAGCAACGACGACGCTTGCCAAGGCCACGGCATAGTTCGGTGCGAGCGCCAGACCGACGAAGCCGAGTGCATTGATGAACAACCCCCAGCCAAGCAGCTTCTTGCGGCTCATGCGGTCCGCGAGGATACCAAGGGGATAACTTAGCCCGTAGTAAACCAGCATCATCACCGTCATCGGCAGTGTCGCCTGTTCGAGGCTGGAGAGCTTCAAGTCACGCTGCATCGGCAGGTAGAGCGGCAGCAGCGCGACGTGATAGGCATGCGTGAACGCGTGCAAGACCCCGAGGAGCCAGAGCGTGCGGACGCGGTGTTGTGAGGCTTCCATTCGGGGTTGTCTCAGGCGGCCAGCAGGGAGCAGCCGCGCGCCTCGGTCTGCGCGGCGCGGCCGAGCAGCTCAAAGCCATCGCCGCGCCGCACGGCCAGATCTTCCGTTTGAATCGTCATCACCGAGCGCACATTGGCGAGGTCGCAGAGGCGGAGCAAGCCGGTGTCACCCTCGGCGACTTCTCGGCCGGTTTCGGGCGAGACCACCAGCGCGCGGCACCACGGGGGGAAGGAGAAGACAGAGGATTGAGGAGAGAGGATAGACATGGAGCCTGCCGCCCGGTCATACGCCTGCGAACTAAGTTCGCTCATGCCGTATTCGCAGATAATGGACTCCGGCGGCACGCCGAGCCGCGCGGTGACAAGCGCGTGCAACTCCGCCTTGGGCAGCTCGCGCGAGCGGCCTTTGTAGCCGCCGGTCTCCATCACGCGCGAACCGGCTGGCATCACGATGCGCAAGCCGCGTTGCTCCAACTCATCGAGCAGATGGACGAACATGAAGGCGGTGCCGAGGAGGAGGACCGGTTGGCCGCATTGTTCGGCGTGGCGGAGCGCGGCGAGTGCGGCTGCCGAATCGAGCGACCAGGAGCTGTCCGCGCCGGTCGTCGCCAGAAAGCGTGAGTCCGGGGCACCGAACGCGCGGCTCACGGCAGCGAACATGTGAACGAGCGAGGAGTGCGGGGCTTGCGTCGGCGGCGGGGCGAGACAAAGGAAACGTGCCGGCGACTTGCAGTCGCCGGCACTGGGAAGGACGTGCCGCGCAAACCACGGGAGCAGCGAGGCTTCATAAACCGCCAGCGACTCAGCGTTATGAAAGTGGCGGCTGGGCCGGTGCTCTGTTGTTCCGCTGGAGTGGAAGACCGTGGTGCGCTCAGCGGGCGCGAGGCTGGACAGCTCAAGCTCCTTGAAAGCCGTGGTGGGCATGGCGGGAATGTCCCGCCAGTCAGCCAGCGAACCGGGCGTGACCCCACGCGCGACACACAGCCGCTGGAAGTCTGGGACGGCGGCAAACTGCAACGCAAAGAGCGACCGGGCCAATGCGCCGAACTCCTCGGTTGCGGGCACGGTTCTCCCCGCGTGTTCGATGAACGTGTTCAAACAGCGCGAGTAGTCGGTGAAAGATGACGGTGTCGTCATGCGGTTTTAGAAGCTGGTGAGCCGCGACAGCGGGGCGGAAGTTCCCCAGTTCGGGAGCCCGTGTCGAGCGCGAACTCGCGCGGCAGGGCAGTCGGCTGAAACCATTCCCGTGCCCGGCCCGTCTCCGATTCCATGCAGCCACACAAGCTCCTCGCTATCCTCGCCGCCTTCACTTTGGTCTCTGTCGGCTCCGCCGCTGAGAAGCTCCCCGAGCTCTCCACGACCATGAGCGAGCGCGGCAAGCTGCTGTTCAGCGATGACTTTTCCGGGGAAGCGCCCAAGACCGAGTGGGGCCAGTTGAAAGGCAAGTGGACGCTCGCGAACGGGGCGCTGCGCGGCACGGAAGTGGAGACGGACAACCACGCCGCCGTCACGCGCAACCGGGTGACCTACCGCAACGCCGTGTTTCAATTCACGTTCAAGCTCGACGGCTGCAAGACCGCGAGTCTGTCGTTGAACAACCAGCAGGGCCACGTGGGCCGGGTGATCCTCACGGGAAATGATTTTACCGTGCAGCGCGACAAGCCGAGCAAGAAGAGCGAGGAGAAGCCGGCCAAGCTCAGCGTGAAGGAGGCCAAACTGGCGGACGGACAGTGGCACACCTTGCTGGTCGAGGTGGTGGGCGACCGGATGCTGGCGAAGCTGGATGACAAGGTGGTAGCGTTTGGCGAGCACGCCGGACTGGACACGGAAAAGAAGGATTTCGGGTTCACGGTCTCGGGCAGCAGCCTGCTCGTGGACAATGTGCAAGTCTGGGAGGCGGTGCCGAAGAAGGACTTCGACAAGAAGAAGCTCGTCGCGGTGCAAAACTAGACCACAGCGATGTCCGGATGTTGCACCACAATTACCGGTCAGCCCTGGCCAAAAAAGGGGAAGCGCGATGAGTGGAGGGCAGGTTGACTGACGCCAGCTTAACGCAATCAACATCCATGAAAAAACTCCTCCTTACCGGTCTCACCATCGCAGTCGTCGCCATCGGCCTGGTGTTTAACGCCAGCGCGGAAAGCAAAGGCAAGTCCCTCACCCTCTCCGGCAAAGGCTGCTGCGCGAAATGCTGCCTGAAGGAGACGGAGAGCTGCCAGAATGTCCTGACGGTGGAAAAGGACGGCAAGAAGACGAAGTATTACCTCGTGCAGAACGACGTGAGCAAAGGTTTCCACAGCCAGATTTGCGAGACCGTGAAGGACATCACCGTCACCGGCACCTGCAAGAAGGTGGGCGACAAGCTTGAGGTGACGGCCGAGAAGATCGATCTCGCCAAGAAGAAGTGATTTTCGCGGACGGCTGGGTAATGGGTTTCCGAGCCGTTCGCGCGATGGGTAGCAGGGTGCAAGGCACTCCTGTAAGTCGGCGCGGTTTCCTTTCTGCCGCTGCCGATTTTCAAGGGGTGCCTTGCTTTTTTGTCCTTGGAGAACCAGCGCTACCGGGCCACGCGATACAGCGGGCTGCCCGTGATGCGGGTGGGCAGGCTCAGGAGCAACCGCCCACAGGTGACATAGAGCGTGCGCCCGTCAGGACCGCCAAAGGCACAATTGGTGAGGGTGTCCTCCGGCGTTTCGACGAAGGCGACCAACTTGCCCGCCGGCGTGAGCACATGCATGCCTGGGCGGGTGTCGAGCGTCTCGCTGGTGCCGCGCGTCTTATGCAGGCCGGCGGCCACATAGAGGTTTCCGGCCATGTCCACGCGCATGCCGTCGCCACTGCGGCCCGGGTAGAAACTATGGAGCACCCGGGGCTTGGCCACCGAACCGTCCGCCTGCAAATCATAGGCGCGGATGACGCGTGAACGATTCGTGCGGCCATCCGACTCGACGAGGTAGAAGGTGCGGTTGTCCGGCGTCACCGCGAGGCCGTTGGGCATGTCAATGGCCGGAGCCGCGAGAATCCGGGCAACCTTGCCATCCGGGTCGATGCGATAGACCGCGTTGACGTTGCCGGTGGCAGGGTTGGTGTTCGCCAGCCGCGAGGTGAAGTAAATGCGTTCGCGGCCATCCACGCAGACGTCATTCGGTCCCCCGAGAGGGAAGCCGTTGAACTGGTCGCAGAGCACCGTGATCGCCCCAGTCTTCAGATCCGTGCGGGTGACGCGGCCCTGCTTGCCGTCGGCCGCCTCGCATGTAAGCAACCGACCTTGACGATCAAAGGCCAGCCCGTTCGCCCCGTTGCTGGGTTTGCGGAAAGTGGAGAGGCGTTGGGTTGCGGGCTCCCATTTGAGAATCTCCCCGGTGTTGGTGAAGAAGACGTTGCCCTCCGCATCCACTGCCGGGCCTTCGGTAAAATTCTTCGTGCCCGGAAGCGTCGTTTCGACACGCAGCGCGCCGAGATAACTGCCGGTGTCGAGACCTGCGTAGCGATCGGCAGCAAAAGCCAGCGGGGCGACGAGGCACATGGCAAGCAACAGATGATTCATGCCCACACCTGACGTTGCGGGCAGGCGCGGACTTCGCCTCTGCTCAGGCTGGGCTTTGGCGAAAGCCTGGCTAAACTACTTCCAGCATGGCTGAACCATCCCCAACTGCGCCGACCGTGGCGGAGGAATTCCTCTTGGAAGCCCGCGCATTTTGGGCGCGGCTGCCGGAGAAGCCGCTCTTCTTCGCCCTGCTCGGCGCTTGGGTGGCGTTGTTCCACTTCCTCGGCCATTGCTCGTTCAACTTCACGGACAAACCTTCGCTCTTCGCGTGGATGTGGGGGGCTTGGAGTGCGGCCTTGCTGGAGGCAGAGCACGGCAAGCTCGTCCCCCTCGTCGTGCTGGGCTTGCTCTGGTTGCGGCGGAACGAACTGCTCGCCGCCCCCACGCGCCGGTGGCTGCCGGCGCTGGGCGGGCTGGCGCTGATGCTGGCGCTGCATGTGGCCGCCTTCACCGTGCAGCAACCGCGGCTCTCCATGGTGGCGCTGGCAGGCGGAGCCTGGTGCCTGGTGGGCCTGGTCTGGGGGCCCGCGTGGCTGCGCCAGACGTTTTTCCCATTCCTGCTGCTGGGGTTCTGCGTGCCGCTGGAGTCGCTGGGCGAAGGGCTTTTGTTCCAACTACGCTTGCTCGTCACCAAGCTTTCCGTCGGCATCGGACACGACCTGCTGGGCCTTGATGTGCTGCGGGATGGCACGCGCATCTTCAACTCGGCCCGCACCTTCAACTACGACGTCGCCCCCGCGTGCAGCGGCATCCGCAGCCTGACCTCGCTGCTGGCAGTGACGACGATTTATGGCTACGTCGCGTTCCGCCAGCCGTGGAAGCGGATCGTGATGATCCTGCTCGCCGTGCCGCTGGCCGTGGCGGGCAATGTCGCCCGCATCACGACCGTCATCGTGCTGGCCGAGGCCTTTGGCCAGCACGTCGGTGCGGCGGCGGAAACGAACCTCGGCTACGTGACCTTTGGCGTGGCCATTGGCCTGATGTTCCTCGCCGGCTGGTTGCTGCGGGAACCGCCCGCGCCGGCGGGATCAACTCCGGTGGAGACGCCCCCTGCCCCGTCTGCGCATCTGACACAATCATGGCTGGGCGCGCCGTTGGCGGGAGGGCTCCTGCTGATGGCGGTGGCCGCTGGAATGATCCACCACTTGCAGTCCCGGCAAACGCTGGGCCGGCCCGGCGTGCTGGCCGAGCCGCTGCCAAATTCGCCGCGCTGGCGCATTCCCCTGCCGGAAACAGTCGCGGGCCTGACCTCCGAAGAAGTGCCGCCCGCGCCAGAGGAGTTGAGCGGCTTGCCGACGGACACATCCTTCGGCAAGCGGCTGTATAAGCTGGCGGATGGAGCTCCGCTGCTGCTGCAAGTCGTGCTCATGGGCCGGGACCGCACGAGCCTGCACCAGCCGCAATACTGCCTGACCGGCCAGGGCTTCCTCATCGAGCACACCGAGGAAGTGCGCGTGCCCATTGCCCGGCCGCAGCCCCAGGAAATCCCGGCGCTGAAGCTGACCGCCAGCAAGGTCTTCGAGACTCCGGGCGGCCAACGCGTGCCCGTGCGCGGACTTTACGTGTATTGGTTTGTGGCGGATGGAGCGGTCACGGCCCACCGGTCGCAGCGGCTTTGGTGGATGGCGCGGGAACTCCTGCGCACTGGCACGCTGCAACGCTGGGCTTACGTCTCCTGTTTCGCCCAATGCCAGCCGGGCGAGGAGGAGCAGACCTTTGCGCGGGTGAAGGCGTTTCTGGCCGAGGCCGTGCCGGAGTTTCAACGCCCGCACGTTGCGCCTTGAAGCAACGGAAGAACCTCACGCCCGCCCTGACAGCTCCGCATACGCTCGGTTGATGCGCTTGCTGTGCTCCTCCGCCTCTGCCTGCTCGCCCGGGCTCAAGCCCGCCACGCGATCTGGATGGTGTTCCTTCATCAAGCGACGATAGGCCTGCTTGATCTCCGCCCGGGACGCGTCGGGGGCGACACCCAGCACAGCGTGGCTGCCCGCCGGGCAAACGGTGTCCGCCAACGGGACGCCGTGCGAATCACCCGTGCGATGCTCCACATGCACACGGCCCTGCGCATTCGTCCACGTGCGATATGGGGCACCGCACAAGGGGCAATGGAACTGCACGCCGCCACGCAAATTGCGGAGCCGGAACTTCCGCCGGCACTCGACGCAACGGAAGGACGGCGGCTTGGCCGAGCGCGCACCCAAAGGCGGCGCTGGTTCGGCGGCGGGTTGTGGTTCAGCCGGCATGGCGGAAGCATCTGCCCGACGGGCGGCAAGCCGCAGTTGACGGCGCAACTCACTGCTCAAGCTGACACCGGGCGGGTGGGATTCCAGCAGCAACACCCCGGGAAGCAACCGCAATTCCGTCAGCGCCTCGGCCAGATCCGCGCCCGGCAGCAGCCCGGCCAGTTCCACCAATGGCACCCGGGCAGGATACCCATGCAGCACCAGGAGCACCCGCGCGGCCCGCGCAAAGTCCATCCGCTGCCATTCCCGCGACCGTCGGGCAGCCTCAAGTCCGGCGAGCCAAAGGCGCGGTCCGAGGTAGAGCACTTCCGCGAAGATGCCAGCCACGGCCCGCAACACGGGCAGCACCTGGAGGCTGTCACGCCAGTCCAGTTCGCCCGTGGTGGGAAACGCCTCGTGATCGCTGCGTGCATTTCCCGCAAACAGCAGAAAAAGCACTCCACCCGCCAGCAGTAGGAACAGCGGTAGTTGAAACGCCACCTCAAGGCTGCGCCCCAGAACCGCGCCCACGCCCTCGGCCAGTTGCATCATCCCCGCCAGCAATACCGCCGCCAACCCGCCTGAACTCAGCAACAACAGGCCTCCACCGGCACCCAGTCGGAACATCGCCCGCCGGAGTTCACCGCGTCGCTCTTCGGCCGCCCACTGCCGCAGCCATGCGTTCATGTTCTGCGCGTCCACGAGAGCGAAGGGACGCATAACCCGTGCCGGACGAAATGAACTCGGACAACTCCTTGAAGCCCAGAAGCAGGGGCTCAACCAGCTTCCACGGAGAATTAAACCGCCACGTTGCCAGCCATCGTCCGCGGCAACATGCCCTGCGAGTCAAAGACCAGCGGTCGCGGCTCGGTGATAATCTCCAAATCACTTCGCCCGCGCGCGAGCGGCAGGAAAGCTTCTCCGCACTCGACTTCCTCCACATGCAACGTGTTCTGAATCCACAGCAGCTTGGCGTGCGGCGGCTCGGTCAGGCCGATGGTGGAGAGCGCCACATCGAGCAGTTCGCGGTCGGTGTCGTAGTGCGGCGGAATCATCGCCACCTGCGGGTAGCAGGCGGTGGCGACATTGATGTAGGTCACGCGCTTGTCCATCGCCTCGACCACACGCGTCAGACAATACTCGGACTTGCCCAGCCCCGTCGCGTTGCCATGCGTCTGCTCGGTGAGGCTGCGGATGGCGATCTTCTTGATCTTCGGGAACTCATGTTCCTCGGTCCAGTGCTCGTAGCGCTTGCGACCGATGACATTCGTGTCCATGCCGCAGCCGGAAATCTCCTTGCCGATCTCGTCCACGAGCAGCAGGTCCGCCTGATCAAAGGGCAGACGCGGAAGCCACTTGCGGGCGAGCGCGAGCAGCTCCTTGTCCTGCGCCTCCAGCTCATGCGGCAGCACGGCACGGATCAAGCCGGTCTCGTCGTAGGCGTTCTCCACGATGCCGAGGCCGGCGAGAATGCGCCCCTTCTCAATGACGCGCCGCCCCACACTCTTCACGATGGTGTCGAACGAATGGTCCACGAACGCGCGATGGTAAATCTTCGCGCCCTCGTGCTTGCCCAGCCCAATGAGCAGCATCTTCATCAAGCCGCTCTGGTGATCGCCGAAAAGTTCCGTGTGCGGCTTCACGCGGCCCACGACGACGACGTGGTCGGCCGAGAGCGCATCGCGTCCGAAGTGGACGGGAATGCCCTCCGCCGTGCGATCGAGCACAACCGTCTCCATGCTGGTGCGGACGGGACAACCGCAAAACGCCTCGGTGACGCCGTAGTTGCGGAGAATTTCCCGCTGGCCGTCCGACGTGCCGCCGCCGTGACTGCCCATCGCAGCAACGACGAACGGCTGCGCTCCGGCGGCGCGGAAGAAATCTACCGTGGCCTTCAGGATCAGCGCGATGTTGGTGATGCCCCGGCTGCCGGCGGTGATGGCGACAGTCTGGCCGGGCTGCAAGTGCGTCGCGACACCGATGCGGGTCAGTTCAGCATGGACCGCAGCAGCCACGTCCGGGACCACCGTGCGGGCAAACTTTTGGCGGATGCGAAAAACCTTGGGGTAGCCGCTCATAAACTGGCACGCAGCCTTAGTGAGCCCCCCCGAACAAATCGGGCGCAGCCTGCGCAACCAGCGCCTGGGAGCGGACGAGAATCTCCGCCGAGGATTCGCAAGCCAGCGCGAAGTCCGCCAGCTCGCGGCAATCCGCCAGTTTCAACCGCCGGATGATGTATTTGATGGGCGGCACCAGGGGCGGCGTGGTGCTGAGTTCATCCACGCCGAGGCCGAGCAGCAGCGGGACCATCACGGGGTCGGTGGCCATCTCGCCGCACACGCCCGCCCAGATGCCGTGACGATGAGCGGCCTCGACGGTGAGCTTGATGAGCTTGAGGACTGCGGGATGCGTGGGATCGTAGAGATACGCGATCTTCTCGTTCAACCGGTCCACCGCCAGCGTGTATTGGATCAGGTCGTTGGTGCCGATGCTGAAGAACTTCACGCGCTTGGCGAGCGAATCGGCGATCATCACCGCTGAGGGGATTTCGATCATCGCCCCGATCTCGATGTTTTCGTCGAAAGGGACACCCGCGCTGCGCAGCTCGGCCTTGCACTGCTCCACCAGCTCGTTGGACTGGGTCAACTCCTCCAAGCCGGAGATCATCGGATACATGATCTTCACATTGCCCTCGGCACTGGCGCGGAGAATGGCCCGTAGTTGAGCACGGAAGATGGCGGACTCTTGCAGGCAGTAGCGGATGGCTCGCCAGCCCAGGAAGGGGTTCATCTCCGTAGTGTCCTGCGGGATGCTCGCGGTG
Organism: uncultured Verrucomicrobiota bacterium; assembly: GCA_903863315.1. GTDB lineage: Bacteria > Verrucomicrobiota > Verrucomicrobiia > Limisphaerales > SXTU01 > SXTU01. Next base: position 11,495 of record CAIPBN010000571.1, read on the forward strand.
TTGGGCAGCTTGTCGCCGCCCAAATCGAGGGTGCGGATGATGACCGGCTGCGGGTTGAGTTCCGCCGCGACCTGCCGGTAGGCCTGATACTGCTCCTCCTCGCTAGGCAGCGTGCTGCGGTTCAGGAAGAGAAACTCGGTGCGGAACAGGCCGACGCCCTCGCCTCCGGCAATCTTGACCTCGGCAGCGTCGGTGGCCTCCTCAATGTTGGCCGAAAGGATAATCTGCGCCCCGTCCAGCGTAACGGCAGGCTGGTCATGGATTTCCTGCAACCGCTCCTCAAAGCTTTTCTGCCGCCGTTCGATCTGACCGTATTCGAAAAGCGTCTGGTCGGTCGGATTGAGAATGATCAGTCCGTTGAAGCCATCGAGCAGGATAACCTGGCCGGTGTGCAACTGCTGGCTGGCCGTCTGAAGACCGACCACTGCGGGAATGCGTAATGACCGCGCCATGATCGCCGTGTGCGAGGTCTTGCCCCCGACGTCGGTGCCAAAACCCAGCACCATCTTCTTGTCGAGCCGCGCGGTGATGGAAGGGGCGAGGTCGTGCGCGATGACGATGCATGGCTCCTTCAGGTGCGCCAGATCCACCGCCTCGTGATGGCCTAGGATGTTGTTGACCACGCGCCCGGTCACATCCCGCAGATCCGCAACCCGCTCGCGCAAATAATCGTCGGGCAGCGCTTCCAAGGTCCTGGCAAAGCGCTCGGCCACCGTGTGAAAAGCCCAGGCCGCGGAGACCTTTTCCTCGGCGATCATCCGGGCGACGCCTTCGAGCAGGGTCGGGTCGTCGAGCACCAGCAGGTGGGCGTCGAAGATGCTGGCATCCTTGGCGCCCATCGCCTGCGTGACTTGCTGCTGGATCTCGGTGAGCTGCTGGCGGGTGCTGAGCAGGCCCTGCTCCAGCAGCTCCATCTGGCGAGGGATTTCGCCTTCCGCGATCTCCTGCCGGGCTATCTGCACCCGGGCTTGGCCCAGCAGCAGCACCTTGCCGACCGACACGCCGGTGGAAACGGGAATGCCACGGAGAATCGTCTCACCCGTGGCAGCGCGCTGTGGCATGAAGGTCAGATAGCTGACCCGGCGCGGTTTGGAAATTCAAAACTCGGCGCGGGGCGAAATAGTTGCAGTCCTACTGGGACTTGCCGTCGCTCTTGCCCTTCTTGCTCTTGGCGGCGGCAGCAGCCTTGCTTTGCGCGCTTTGCAGTTGCTGGTTCTCGGTGGCGACTTTCTTTTGGGCGGCGGCCACTTCCTTCTTGTGCTTCTCCACCTCGGCCCGGGCTGCCTTTACCTTCTCCACGGCCTCGCGTTCGTGCTGCAAGGCAGTTTTGACCCCGGCATCGTCCTCCGCCGCCTTCTGCACCTGGCCCTGGATGACCACAAGCTCCTTGTTGGCCTCCGCCAGCTTGCCGCGCAAATCCCGGAGTTGCGGATCCGCTTCAAGCCGCTCGCGCTCCAGTTCGACCGGGGCACGGATGATCTTGGAAAGATCCGAGGTCAACTGCTTCTTCTTCTCGTCGGAAAGCGCGGCATCGTCCCGCACCGATTCCAGGCGGGTCTTGGCCTCATCGGCCGCCTTCGCGGCGGCCTGATGCTCCGCGGAGGCGCGCACCTGCCTGGCCGATGCATTGTGGGCAGACTCCAGCGCGCGGCTGGCCGCATCGCGCTTTCCCGTGGCCACTGGCAAACCCAGTTTGCGGCCATGCTCGATGACGGCCGCCTGCCGGGCCTGTTGCACCTTGGTGGCGGCGGATTTACGGGCGGCCTCGGCCTTGTCAGCTTCCTTCTCGGCCTTGTCCAAATC
>CAIPBN010000572.1 GCA_903863315.1 uncultured Verrucomicrobiota bacterium
CTCACGCTCTTCGAAAAAATCCCCATTTCACAGGCGCTGGCTCAACTTCCACCCACGCCCCCATCACCCGACACCGATAATCATCAATGTTTACTGGCGTTCTAAGCGGGACACTTCTGGTTTCCAGAGGTTTTTCCTGCCAAGACCCACCACTCTGGCTGGCATGGAAGCTGATAAAATATGTGGTGGTTGGTGACCGTGCGTCACTCGGGCGCAGGGTGGATGAGCCAATCCAGCGGGGCCGGCTGGCGGCGTGACCGGCTCGCTGTGCGACATGACCGCCGCAAACCACACAGCTCAAACACTATGACAACCATGACTCGTTGGAATCCCTTCAAGGAACTTGAAGACCTGCAAAGCCGCTTCACCTCGCTGATTGGGCAGTCCCCGACCCGTTGGAACGGCGGCGACGAGAAGGCCCTGGCGGTTGCCCAGTGGGCTCCGCTCGTGGACATCACGGAAGATGACAGGGAATACCTCATCAAGGCGGAACTGCCCGAGGTGCGGAAAGAGGATGTGCGGGTGACCGTGGAAAACGGCACCCTCAGCATCAGTGGTGAGCGCAACTTCCAGAAGGAAGACAAGGGCACGCGTTACCATCGGCTGGAGCGCAGCTACGGCAGTTTCGTGCGCAGCTTTGGACTGCCGGACGATGCGGATGCGCAAAAGGTCAGCGCGGAGTTCAAGGACGGCTTGCTCCGGGTGCGCGTGCAGAAACTTGAGAAGGCGCTGCCCAAGAGCGTTGAAATCAAGGTGGCGTAAACTTGCCACTGCTTGCTCGCGCCCGGCCGGATGCATCCGGCCGGGTGCGGGGTTATTTCCGGCCTCGGCGTTTCAGCCCGGCCTGCTTGGCAAACGCCGATCGTTGGGTGGCAGGTGCCGTTCACGTGAGTTTTTTTGCTCGGTCAGCGGCCGGGATGATGCTTATCAGGGAATACATGGCCTGAGAATCGGGGATTTCATCACTTGTCGATTGGAGGCATACTCCTATCTTCGAGGCCGATGAACGAGTCACAGGACAAGACGGTGGTGACGGCGACGCCTCCACCTCAGGAGCTGTCCTTGGCTCGTTTGAAAACGTCACTGGAGTCAGCTCATCGTAACTCCGCGTCCGCGCTGGCGAAATTCCTGGCGGAGCGCAGTGCCGCCAGCCCGACCGCACCCGGTTCGCCGACTGGTTCGAGCTCTCCAGTGGCTTACGACTTGGGCCGCATCGTGGCTCAGGGTGGCATGGGTGCCATCCTCTCCGCCCGGGACAACGCCATCGAACGCACTGTCGCGGTCAAAGTCATCCTGACCGGGGCGGAGGCTTCGGATGAACACGTGCACCGGCTTATCACGGAGGCGCGGATCACCGGTCAGTTGGAGCATCCGAACATCGTGCCGTTGCATGAGCTGGGCGTCACCGCCGACGGCGTGGTGTATTACACCATGCGGTTGGTGGAGGGCACCACGCTCAGCGAACTGCTGGAGCGAATCCGGCAGAAGGATGGGCCAACCCTGGCGAAGTATCCGCTGCGCAGCTTGTTGACCATCTTTCAGAAGATCTGCGATGCCGTGGCCTTTGCGCATTCCCGCGGGGTAATTCATCGGGACCTGAAGCCGGACAACATCATGGTGGGTGAATTCGGCGAGGCCTTCGTGATGGACTGGGGGCTGGCCAAGCGGTTGCGCGGAGGGGATGCCGACGGGAGCACCACTCACATTCAGTCAGTGCAGCCTTTGCCTTCTTCCAACGACAGTTTCAAAACCCTTCTCGGCCAGGTGAAGGGCACGCCGCGCTACATGGCTCCGGAGCAGGCGGAAGGCCGCGTGGACGATATCGATGAACGCACTGACATCTATGCGCTGGGGGCCATTCTTTACACGATACTCACCCTGCACCCGCCTGTGGGAGGCGACACGGTCAACGAGGTTCTGACTCGCGTGGCCTCCGGGGCGATCCATCCGCCAACCAGCTACAACCCCCGCAACACCAGGATTACGCGCGGTGGGCCAGCCCTGACGGTCGAGGTTCCCATCGCCCCGACGAGCCTGGCTCATTGCCCCGATCGTCGGGTGCCTGCCGCCCTCTCCGCCGTGGCAATGAAAGCCCTGGCCCGTGACTCCGAGAAGCGTTACCAGACCGTGGCGGCACTGCAGCAGGACATTGCCGCGTATCAAGGAGGCTTCGCCACGACCGCCGAGCGTGCCAATGCCTTCCGCCTGCTGCTGTTGCTCATCGGTCGGCATCGCACCGAGGTGGCCCTCGTGATCACCGCTCTGGGCATCATGGCCGGAATGGGGTTCCACTTCACCAACCAGGTTACCCGCACGCTGGCTGAACTGAAGGAAACCGCGCCCACATTCTATGGCGAGGCCAAGTCATTGGTGGACGAGCTCAAGTTTGGCCAAGCCTTGGCCAAGTTGAACTACGCCATCTCGCTCCAGCCGGATGACGCGCGGTTCCACGCGTTGAAGGGCAACATTTTCCAGTCCCTGCTGCAATTGGCTGATGCCCGAGATGCCTACGCTCGCGCCTTGGAGCTGGACACCGAACTGCAGTTGACGCATGCCGAGCGCAACCTGCACCTGTGTGAGAAGTTGCTCGCCGACAACGCCGGCCAGGCCACGCTCAAACCCGAGAGCCTGGCCGAATTGCGCATCAGCATGGTTCGGCAGCAGCGCAGTGCCGAGGCCGTCGCCATGGCCACGCGGGAGCATCGCTCGGGGCCCCAAGTGCTGGATTCCTGGCGGACACTCGTCCAGAAAATCGGCCTCAACGCCACGGTCAGGCGGGAAGGCAGCGGTCTAGCCCTCGTCGTGAACCAGCCTGAATTCAACGACCTGACTCCGTTTCGGGGCGCGCCGTTCAGCCGCGTCCAGGTGGCGGACACACAACTGACGGACTTGGAGCCGCTGCGATTGATGCCGCTCCAATCGCTCGACCTGAGCAACACCAGGGTGGCCGAATTGTCCCCGCTGCGTGGCCTGTCCCTCCTGCGGCTGGACCTGTCCCGCACCCGGGCAACCAACTTCACTGTGTTACGCGGGATGCCGCTCACCACCCTGAACCTCTCCCACACCCGCATCGCTGACCTCACGGTCCTGCGGGCCATGCCCCTGCGCCACCTGCAACTGGAGGGCTGCACGAACATCGTCGATCTCACCCCGCTGGCCGAATGCCGCCAGCTCGAGGGGCTAATCCTGCCTGTTGGGACGCGCAATCTGGAGCCGGTGCGGGCCTTGCCCAAGCTCAAGCACATAGGCTACACCATGGCCGAAGGCGGCTGGGAGCGGGTGCCCACGGCGGAGAATTTCTGGAAGATCAATGAGCCGCGGGTGCCTGCGGATCCCCGGCCGAACGGCAAGTGACCGCGTCAAGCGACCGGTTCCCGCCGCCGTTCCAGCCGTAGCAGGGCCACCCGCTTCCCGTCTGTCGCCTCCACGCGCAGGGTGAACGCCGCCAGCTCGACCACGTCTCCCTCCTTCGGGAAGCCGCCCAGCCGATGCGTGACAAATCCGCTGGTGGAGGTGATTTCCTCATCGGCCAGCGGCTCACCCACCAGCTCTTCCAATTCGTGCAGCGGCAGGGCTCCGTCCACCTCCCACACGCCCTCGGCGGTTGGGCGCAGCAGTGGTTGCTCCTGATCGAACTCGTCCTGAATCTGCCCGACCAGCTCCTCGATGATGTTTTCCAACGTCACCAATCCGAGCGTGCCGCCGTATTCGTCCACGGCCACGGCCATGTGCGACTTGCGGTCGATCAACCGTTGCAGCAGCCGCTCCAGCCGCGCCGTGGGCGGCACGTAGATCACCTTTCGCGCCACCGTCGCCAGGTCCGCACCACTGCGCGCCTTGAGCCGCATCGCGTAAAGGTCCTTGATGTGGACCACGCCGAGGATGCGGTCTACATCCCCGCCCTCGCACAACGGGAAGCGCGAGTAACGCGTCTTCTCCGCCACCTCGAGGCAGGCAGCGATGCTGGCCCGGGTGTCCAGCACGGTGATTTCCGTGCGGGGCCGCATCACCTCCCGCACCACACGCCGCCGGAGATCCAGCGCGTTGAGGACAATCTCCCGCCCGATTTGCGAGCCTCCCGCATGGCGCTGACTGGCGTCGAACATGAGCCGCAATTCCTCCTCCGAGTGCGTCCCCGCATGTTCAGAGGTTACCGGGATGCCGATCTGCCGCAGCAGCCAGAGCGCGCTGTGGTTCAGCATCCAGATGAAGGGGTAGGCGAGGATGTAAAACCACCGCAGCGGATACGCCACCCACAGCGCGCCGACCAGCGGCTGCTTGATGGCCAGCGACTTCGGGGCCTGTTCTCCAACGACGATGTGCAGGAAGGTGATCACGGAAAAGCCGACGGCGAACGCAATGGTGTCGCGGACGCCATGCCATGCCTCACCCGTCCAGCCGAGCCAGCCGAAGACCGGTTGCAGCAGCGCCTCGAAGATCGGTTCACCAATCCACCCCAGCGCCAGGCTCGCCAGCGTGATGCCGAGCTGCGCCGCGCTCAAGTAGGCGTCGAGGTTTTGCAGGATGTGCTGCGCCATGCGCGCGCGGCGGTTGCCCTGCGCGATGAGCGGCTGGAGCTGCGTGTCGCGCACCTTGACCAGCGCGAACTCGGCGGCGACGAAGAAGCCGTTGATGCCCACCAGCACCAGCACGGCCAGCACTTTCAAGGCGATGAGCAGGAACACTTCGAGGGTCACAGGCTCACCTCCCCGAAGACGGCCTTCAAAATATCCTCCAAGCTCACCACGCCCAGCTCGCTCCGGTCCCGCGCGAGCACGATGCCCAGCCGCTGGCCGCTGCGCTGCATCGCCCGCAGCGCGTCTTCGAGCCGCAGTTGCTCGTCGAGGTAGAGCGCCGGTTGCAGGTAATCCGTCGCCAGCTTGCTTTCGTCCACCTCCGCTTGGAACAGCAGCCGCCGCAGGCTCAGCACGCCGGCCACGCGGGTCCGTCCGCCGCGCGTTTCGCACACGGGCATCCGCGTGAACTGCCGGGCCTTGAACAAGCCCATCACGTCCTTCATTGGGGTCGTGGTTTCCACGCGCACCACCTTGTCCCACGGCACGGCGATGGACCGCACGGTCAGATTTTGCAGGTCGAGCACCCGGTTGATCATCACCCGCTCCTCGCTGGTCATGCTCTGTGCGGATTCCTGCATCAGTCGGCGCAGTTCATCACGGTTCGCAAACATGTTGCCCGTGAACACCCGGCCCCCGGTCCAGCGCAGCAGGCCCTCACCGAGCATCGTGGTGATGCTCACTAGTGGCCGCAGTGCGAAGTGCAGCCCGCGAAACAGCGGTGCTACCAGCAGCGTGAGACGGTTCGGGAACCGGCCGAACAGCATCTTGGGCAGCAGCTCGCACACGACATAAAACAGCAGCGCCAACAACAGCGTCCAGCCGGCGAACCAGCCGGGCGAGTCCGGGAAGATCCCGTGCAGCACGTAGATTGCCAGCCCGCCGCCCACGAAATTCGCCAGCGTGTTCCCCACCAGGATGGTCCACAGGAAGTTCTCCGGCTGCTCCAGCCAGCCGTGCAGCAACCGCGCGCGCCGCCCGCCCTTGCGCATCAGGTTGCGGATGCGCAGGCGGTTGAGGGCCAGCACCCCGGCTTCCATCCCGGAGAGGACGAAGGACACGAACAGGCACAACCCCACCAGCAACAGGAAGGGGATCCAGATCATGCCGCCGCGCCTTTCTCCGTGCCGCCCACCCGCTCGACGAGCACTTCGCGCACGCGTCGCTCATCGGTCATGTGGGCCGTCAGCCGCACGCCGCCAAAGCTGGCCGACTCGCCGGTCGCAGGCACCACCTCCAGCAATGCCACGAGCAGGCCGCCCATCGTGTCCACGCCCGGCAGTTCCCCCAGCTCCGGATACTCCCGGCGGAAATCCTCCACGCGCATCGTGCCGTTCACCCGCCAGCGGCCGGAGCCCAGCGTTTCCATCACAAAGCCCGGGGCTTCCGCTTCGCTACGGATCTCGCCCACCATCGCTTCGATGATGTCCTCCATCGTCACCAAACCGGCGGCAGAACCAAATTCATCCAGCACGATGGCCAGCCCGCGCCGCTGCCGTTGCAGGCTCACCAGCAACTGAAGCAGGTTCATGCTCTCCGGCACGAACGAGGGAAACTCAATCACCTCCGACAGATCCACCTGCGGGTCCAGCAGCAGGGTGCGGCAATTGAGAATGCCGACAATCGTGTCCGGCGATTGATCAAACATGGGCAACCGTTCGTGGCCGAGCCGGCGGGCGGCGGCCAGCATGTCTTCCAACGACAGATCGTCCGGGATGCAGGCCATCTGCGCGCGCGGACGCATCACTTCCCGCGCCGTGCGACGGTCCAGTTGAACAATTTGCAGGATGATCTCCTTCTCGGAAGCCGCGAGCGTGCCCTGCTGAAAGGCTAGCTCGATTAGCTCCTTGTAATCTGCCTCTGTCAGCGTGGGGTGGGGCTGAATGGTCTTGGGGATCGCGACGCGCAGGAGCGTTTCGTTCAACCGCTGCGCAATCTGTCGGAGCGGCCGGGTGAGGCGCACCAGCCACGTCATTGGTTCCGCCACGCGCAGCGCCCACGCCTCCGGCATCCGCACGGCGAGCGTTTTCGGCACTACCTCGCACCCGAGCAGGATGAGCACAAACGTGCCGGCCAAGGTCAGGCCGAGGTGGCTCCCCTTGACCCCGAGGCTCATCCACAAGGTGAGCGCCACCAGCGCGGTGTTCGCCAGCGTGTTGCCCAGCACGATGGTGGCGAGGAGATCCTGTGGGGCCTCCAACAAGGCGGCGACGGACCGGCCGGTGGGCGAACGCTCGGCAAGCTGTCGGGCGCGCCACTGCCCGAGCGAGAACAGCGCCGTCTCCGCCAGGGCGAAGAAAAAGCTGGCCGCCGCAAAGCCGAGCACGCCAATCAAGGCGATAAACGGTGCCAGTGACATTGGGGAGAGCATGACCGCGCGGCCCGGAAGGCAAAAGTCAGAAGTGGCAGCCTTGGCGCGCGGCGTTCGCGCCGCTGGAACGGGCGCTGCCCTTGACCCGTTCGGAAGTTACATTGTGTCCGGAGGCTGAAGCGGCCTTAAAACCGTGGATCTGCGAAACGGGCTGCTAACCGCGCGGGGCTTTCAACCGCAGGCCGCACCAGCCCAGCCAGGCGCCGAGCAGCACTGTCAGCGCGCACACCGCCAGTGTGGTGGTGTCCACGGCGGGCTGGCGGAGGCAGTAGAGCAGTGCGCCACTCGTCAGCACCGCATCGGCACCGAGCAGGGTGAGGCGGAGGGTGCGGCAGTCGTGGCTGGCTGGAGTGGAGGCACCGTCGGGGGATGGCTGATGGCCTCGCACCAGCGTCGTCATCCCTTCGCTCAAGGGTGTCGTTTGTGAAGCGGCAGCGGTCAGCGTGGCCCGCGTGCTGTTCGCGCCATTGCTGTCCTTGAGCAGGTCGCCCAAGCCTCTTCCCAAAACCGGTTTCGCCACGCGCAAAGGCTGCGGAGCGGGCCGGACCTGCGCAACGCAAAGTTGTTCACAGCGCGGCAGGCCGGGCGTTCAACTGGTGGCCGAGGTCCAATACTTGTTCCGGTGGCCGAAGGAGAACTGCTTCGGGTGAAGGATCTCCGCGAAGGCTTCCAGCGATTCCACCAGCCGCGGTCCGGGGCGGTTGAAACAGGCGTTGCCATCGGCAAGGAACACCCGCCCCGTGCGCACGGCTTTCAACTCCGTCCAGCCGGGGCTTTTCGTGAGCGCGGGCAGCTCTGCCGCAGTGCGGCGCAGGTCGAAGCCGCAGGGCAGGGCGATGAGGACGTCCGGGTTCGCGCTCTGGAGCTGGTCCCAGCTCAGGTAGCCGGTGTGTTTGCCCGCTTCGCCGAACAGGTTCTTGCCACCGGCGAGGTCCACCAGCTCGGGCACCCAGTTGCCCGCGCCCATGAGCGGGTCAATCCATTCGAGGCAGGCGACGGTGGGTCGGGAGAGCAGGCAGGTCTTTTCAATCACGTCCACGCAACGGGTCTTCAGTGCTCGCAGCATGTCCCGGCCCTTGTCCGCGACGTTCAAGGCTGCCGCCACGCGCCGGATGTCCTCCCACACGTCCGCCAGCCGGTGCGGGGTGAGCGAGATGATCTGGGGCAGGGGACCCTTCCAGTCACCGAGCGCCTTGGTCACTTCAGCCTCGCTCAACGCGCACACATCGCATTGCGCCTGGGTGAGAATCACGTCGGGCCGCAGTTCCTGCAACTGGCGGGTGTTGAGGTGGTAGATCGCGAGGCCGGTGCGGCGGAGCTGCTTGATCTGGTCATCAATCTCCCGGCTCGTGCCACTGGCTGGCACGACCGATTCCGTGCAGACGGGCAGGCTGGTGATGGCGTTGGGATAATCGCACTCGTGGGAGCGCCCGACCAGTTGCCCGCCGCAACCCAGTGCGCAGACAATTTCGGTGGCGCTGGGCAGCAGAGATACGACGCGGCGTTGGTTCATGCGAAACAGTGCGAGGCTAACGAGGCGCGGCTGGGCTTCCCAGCGGAAAGGCAGGGCACGCGCTTTCCCCGCCTGTTGGTCCGGCTGCGGGCGGGTGGTGTGAGTCCTGGTGAAGTTCAGTCAGTGGGCGGGCGTCGAGAACGGCTACCATGCAAGCTGCCTTCGCCCGTGCCTGTTCCGCATCGCTTGTGGCCCTGTTCCTTCTGTCCGCCAGCTCCGGCATCGCGCTGGATTTGGTGCGGGATGGCAAGGCGATTGCCACCATCGTCACCAGTGTTCCGCTTCCTGCTCCCGCGCCCGCGCCCGTGAAGGGCAAGGCCGTCAAGGGCAAGCCCGGGGTGGAGACCGACGAGGCCCTGGCGGTTCGGGTGCTGGGCGAATGGGTGAAGAAGATTACCGACGCGGAACTCCCGGTGTCCGACAAGGCACCGGCCGGCACGCCGGCCATTTACGTCGGCAAGGCCGCGCTGGCTGCAGGCCTCAAGCTGGATGACATCACCAGCCCCAGCCACGAAGGCATCCGGATCGTCGTGGATGGCCAGCGCGTGCTCATTGCCGGGCAAAGCCCGGAGGCGACCGTCAAGGCCGTCTGCCGCTTTCTCGAAGAACTGGGTTGCCGCTACCTCATGGATGGCCCGCTCGGCGAAGTTTTCCCGCGCACGCCCACGCTTTCCATCAAGCCCGTGACCCTCACCGAGAAGCCCGGTCTGCTGTGGCGCAATCCCAAGGGGCCCTCATGGAATGCGCGGTTGTGGAAGATCTGGAACGGCGCGGGCGGGGAGTCCTTCGGCCACTCGCATTCCTGGGGCAGCTACGTTTCGCCGGCGACGTTCGCCGAGCATCCGGAGTATTTCGCGATGGGCACGGACGGACAGCGCAAGGCGGGTGGTTGGATTTGCACCTCGAACCCCGGCCTGCGCGCCCACTTCGCCGGAAACGTCGTGGCCGCCATCGAGCGCGGCACCCGGCACCCCTCGCTTTCGCCCACCGATGGCCGGGGTTATTGCCAATGCCC
>CAIPBN010000573.1 GCA_903863315.1 uncultured Verrucomicrobiota bacterium
CCCGGCGCGTGGCCGCGCTGGCGGAGTCGCACCGCATCGCGCTCGCGCCGCACAATCCGCAGGGGCCGGTGAGCACGGCGGCCTCGCTGGAATTCGGCTTCTCGCAGCCCAGCTACATTATTTGCGAGACCGTCCACAACGACGTGCCGTGGCGCGCCGACGTGGTGCAGGAGGGTTTCACCGTCGAGAAGAAGGGCCGCATCGTGCGCCCGAACACCAAGCCCGGCCTGGGCATCACCATCAACGAGAAGGCCGTGAAGAAGCACCCGTTCCAGCAGGAGATTTTGCAACGCGAGTTCAGTCGCGACGGTGCGGTGGCGGACTGGTGAAGCTGCCGGGCCGCGCTTTGGTGCGGAGCCAGCGGTTCCGCATTTGACAATTTCGCGGTCGGCTTAAGTTTCGCCTCAGTGCTGATGCACCACGCCGTGCCATTTTACTTTTTGCTTGGGCTCTTTCTGGCCGCTGGCTGCGTGCCGGAGAAAGATCGCGACCACACCAACGCACGCCACCGCATGTTGCACGACCAGCTCACCGGCCCCGGACGCGGCATCAAAGACACGCGCGTCCTCGCCGCGATGCGCGCCGTGCCGCGCCACGAGTTCGTGCCGGAGGACGTCCGCTTCAGTGCCTACGACGACCGTCCGTTGCCCATCGGACACGGCCAGACCATCTCGCAGCCGTTCATCGTCGCGTTCATGACGGAGCAGTTGAAGCCGCAGCCTATGGACAAGGTTTTGGAAATCGGCACCGGCTCAGGCTATCAGGCGGCGGTTCTCTCCGGGCTGGTGAAGGAAGTCTTCACCATCGAAATCGTCGAATCGCTGGCGAAGCGCGCTGACGCCGATCTGCATCGCCTCAGTTACACCAACGTGTTTGTGAAGGCCGGCGATGGCTACAAGGGCTGGCCGGAGCACGCGCCGTTCGACGCCATCATCGTCACCTGCGCGCCGGACCAGATTCCGCAGCCGCTCGTCGAGCAGCTCAAGGAGGGCGGGCGAATGGTCATCCCTGTTGGGCCGGAGGGCGGAGTGCAGGAATTATATCTGTTGGAGAAACACGGCGGCGTGGTGAAGCAACGCGCCGTGCTGCCCGTGCGCTTTGTGCCGATGACGCGAGAGAGCGGAGCAAAGCATTGACCTCTGGTGGGGCGTTTCTGTCCCCATCGCGCCGGTTGCGCGGACGAATGCTTAGCGGCGGGCTTGAGGACAGCACGCCTTACCTGGCTTCGCCGACTTCGGCATCGAACACGCCCGTGAGCACGCGACCCTCGCTCTTCACCTGCACCCAGAGGCGGTAGCGACCAGCGCTGGGGAACTCGTAGGGGAATGAAACCGATTCGGTGAGTCCGACGGTGTGCGGTGTCGGAGCGGCGGTGGACAGGGTTTTTCCGTCCTGCTTTCCACTGTTCGTTTCTCGGCGAAGAAAAGCTTCCTGCGCAGCCATCGAGATGGTGCCCACCGGATGCAAGTGCGCGAACACGCCGCCGTCGGCGCGTCGCAATGCCGCGTGGCCGGCCATGCCGACATACGGCTCCAGTGGCGCGGGGGAACCGTCCGGCTTGAGCACCCTGAAGCGCAGCGGAGCCTCGCGCTTCGTTTCCAGCGCGCCCGTCCGCTCCCACCGCATCACGTAGCCGCTGGGGAGGCGGCAGGAATTCGGAGTGCTTGCTGGCAGCGGATCGCCGAAGTGCCACGAATCATCGGGGTCGAAGGCGAGGGCGGACTCGTCGCGGGTTGATCGGCGCACAGGCACGCCACAGAACGGGTCGGACGCGCCGGCGCGACGCGGGACGTTCGCGAAGTTCTCGGATGGCTCCAGCAATTCCGCCTTCGTCGTGAGCGTCTGCGCAAAACCGGTTTCATGCGTCACGTCGGCGATGAGTGAGTAACGGCCCGGTGGCAGCGGCGGGATGGCGGCCTCGAAGACCCTCGGTGCGCGCTGAATCGGATGCAGGTGCGCGAACGTGTCTGGGGCCTCGTCGCGAATGAGAAATAGGTGCATCAGCTTGCCGTGGTCGGGCTGGAGCGGCGTCCAGTGGCGCTGCCCGCCGTCGCGCGTATCCACCGCCAGCCGCAGGACGGGCAGGCCGTTCGTCACGAGCACGGTGGCGTCGAGCGGCAGCGGTCGGTAGAGGCGGTTGTTGCGGTAATCGCGGTCCACTGCGTCCCACCAGCCTTTGCCACCGACGACCATGCCAGTGAAAAGCAGCGCACTCGCCACCATTGCTAGCGTCGAGCGGATGCGGACTGGCCGCGCGATTTCCTCGCCTGGAGGCAAGACCGACTCGCCCCACGCCGCACCAACGAGCTTCACCGCCGTCAGGAAGAGAAAAACTCCGAGCACGACCAGCATCGTCGCGAAGCCGGGCACCATCTCCTTGCGCGCGGTGGCGAAGTTGTTGACCGGCACCATCACTTCGCCTGTGCCGCCCGCGCCCTCGACACGGACATGCACGCTGTAAGCTCCCGGCGTCATCAGCCAGAGCGTGGCGGTGTAGAGGTTCGTCTCGCCGCGCACGGGTTGCGCCACATCGGGCGGGGGCGAGCCACCCTTGCCCGCGCGCCAATGCACCGGGAGCACCGCGACGCGCGTCACGCCCGGCCCCAGCGCGCGCACAGAAATCTCCGCCAGCCCTGGCACGACCTCCGGTGGCCTCACGACGACGCGCACCGGATGCAGCCCCGCCTTGCCCTCGAAGATGACGTTCGGGCTCCCGATATGCGCCGCGACAGGCAGGGAAAGCCATGAGAGAAGGAACACCAAAAGAAGGCAATTTTTGCCACAAGAGGGCACAAAGAACACAAAGGGGAAACGCTCAACCTTGAACGAACACGCCGTTGAATGGTGAACGTTGAACGTTGAGCGTTGGACGTTTTCCCATTCCTTCTCTGCGCCCTTTCGCGGCAAAAAGTTCACCTTCATCGCCGCACCTTGAGCATCCAGTTGCCGAACATCAGGCCCACGCGGCACGCGCCGCAGGCGAGCAGGAGCGCGCTGACGAGGCCACGCGCCGTCACCGGGTCGCGGTCCAGCCGCCAGAAGTCATTCATCCACGGGCCGAGGTTCGAGCTGTAAGGCCAGTGGCGGTGCCCGGCGAAAAACCAGTTGTCCGATGCGGGACTCAGCATGAAGGCGGAGAAATGCCACTGCACCGCCAGCACCAGGCCGAGGAACGCCACGCCCAGCGCGAGCGCCAGCATCCAGTCGCGCTGCCACGGAGCGTCGGCGGAGGATGCGCTTCGCCGCTCCCACCGAAGCAGCAAATCAATCACCACTGCCGGCACCACGAGCCACACCGGGAAGGGCGGCGGGACCATGTGCGTGACCGGATTGTAGATGGGCGCGAGCATCGGCTGCGCGGGGAACAGCGGCAGAATCCAAATCAGCACCGCGTAGAACGCCATATACACACCCGCCGCGCACGTCGCGCCCCAGCGCAAGTCCCCGGCGCGCGCGGCCATCACCAGCAGCGCCGGGTAATGCCCGCACACGATGAGGTAAAACGTTAGCGCGTGCTGCGAGTTCGGGAAGCTGTATTCCATCACGATGATGGAGTTCGTCGCCGTCATGATGCCGACCATGAACACGAAGAGCTTCGCGACCGCCCCGCGCTGCGCCTCGCCCACACTGTTCTTCCACGACAACACCAGCAGCAGGACGCCCAGCACCACGCTGAACATCCCGACGGCCAGCAACGCGTGCGGCGGACTGAGGATTTGCACGTCCAGCCCGTAGGTGCTGTGCCACCAGTCATCGAACGGCGCGGAAGTCAGCATCCCGAAGCAACCCCAGATGGAAATCCACGCGCCCAGCGGTGCGCGCGCGCCCCAGAACCGCACCGTCGCCGCGCGCTCGGTCTCCGTGCCGAAGAACGTTGCCCGCAACGCCAGCCAGCCGCACGTCAACCCCGGCACCACACCGCCGAGGTAGATGACGATGTGCGCCGGCGTCCAGAACGTGTCGCGCCCGATGCTCATGTGCCACGAGATGTCCCAGAGCGCGCCCAACGGAATGCAGCACGCGCCGCCCACCGCGATGGCGAGATGCCACGGGATGGCGGCGAAGCGAACGGACGTTTCAGGCGGAGCGGCGGCGAGACTGGCGGTGGCCGTGGACATGGGCGCGTGACTGAGCGCGAAGAATGACACGGCCCGGCGCGTTTGCCGAGAGGTTTTTGGGAGGGAATCTCAACGCAACGGCGCAAAGACGCAAAGGCGCGGCGAGAAGGAACTACCTCGGTCTGCCCTTCCTTGTGGCTCTGCGCCCTTGCGACTTTGCGACAATGTCACCTC
>CAIPBN010000574.1 GCA_903863315.1 uncultured Verrucomicrobiota bacterium
AAGCCTTTATCGTCACGCAGGTTGCCCCACCAAGCGCAGACGGGGATCATGTTTCGAAGCCGTGCTTGAGAGTCCCAGCAGGCGTCAGGCTGGGCAGTTTGGCGACCACGGTGCGAAGGGTTTCAAGCTCAATGCGCGTAAAGCGCGAAGCGCCGGACCCGCGGCGCGACGATTACTTTTTCTTCGGCCAGCGTTGTGGCACTTTCCGCAGTTTGGTCAGGTCGTAGCCCTGCACGGTCAGTTCAATGAGCAGGCGTTGGTAGTCGGCTTCTGGGATCTCTGGCGTGCGGGCCATGATCCAGACGTAGTCGCGCTTGTTGCGGCCGATCACCGTCTGCGTGTAGTCGGCGTTGAGGTGCGTGATCAGGAACTCGGCCTTGAACGGCCAGACGAACTGCATGCCCCAAGTCGAGTTGTTCACCCGGTCTACTACAAAGCCGCGGGGGTTGTGGCGTTTGGCCGGGCCGTCGAAGCCGGCTTGGTTGAAGGTGAACACGGTGTCGATCGTGCCGTCGGGCTCAAGGCGGTAGGTCTCGATGCCGTTGTAGGCTTCGGTCTCGATGAACGTGGGGATCGCCGCTATCACATACCAAGCGCCCATGAAGCGCGAGAGATCGACGCGTTCGACGGTTTTGAGCGGGGGCAGGGGAGTGGCGCAGCCGGACATAAATATCAGGGCGAAGAGCAGCGGGCAGAGGGCAAGTTTTGACATGGTTGAAGGCATCCCGGTTTCGGTGCCGCACACAGGGCGGTTCATCACCCTATAAACCCAACTATCTTCACGAGCGGCAAATTTGCCAGCGACATTTCTGATAGGAGTTCTCCTTCTGGTCGCTCTGCGGCTCAAGCGTGGGGAAAGGCAGCGCCGAAGCCGATCAAGTGAATCAAACCAGAGCGGGACATCCCCGAATTCATTTCCCATTGGTCTGCGGCCAGCGCCTCTGAGCGCGCCAACAGCTAGCTTTTCCTCGCTGAACTCTGTGACCTCCTCCAAGTCCCGCGTCCGGACAACCACCCGCACGCCGGTTACTTCTTCGAGTTTCCCGTCACCGAGCAGCACGCCGAAGGCACGACCACCAACGGCCGCATTGACCTCTACAAGCGCGCCTGCTTCGTCCTCGAATCAAAGCAGTTTCAGGAGGCCCGCGCCGAACTCTCGCAGCTCGAACTCGTCGCCGAGGAAGCCGGCGTCACCACCACCAAGAAATCCTCCCAGCCCGTGCGCGGCACCGACGCCTGGGGCGAGGCGATGCTGAAGGCGCGCGGCCAGGCCGAGCGCTACGTCCGCGCCTTGCCCGGTGACGAGAACCCGCCCTTCGTCATCGTCTTGGATGTCGGCCACTCGTTCGAGGTGTTCGCCGACTTCACGCAGGCGGGCAAAGCCTATCTCCCTTTTCCGAATCCCCGCGCCTTCCGCATCCGGCTCGCGGACTTGGCGGACGACGCCATCCGCGCGCGCCTCCGCCTCATCTGGACGGACCCCGCCGCGCTCGACCCCGCGAAGCGCTCCGCCGAAGTCACCCGCGAAGTCGCCGGGCATCTCGCCGCGCTGGCCAAGTCCTTCGAGCATGCCGGCCATTCGCCCAAGGTCGTTGCCGAGTTTCTCACGCGCTGCCTCTTCTGCATGTTCGCCGAGGATGTCGAGCTGCTGCCCAAGCACAGCTTCACCGAGCTGCTCGACTCGCTCCCGGCCAGCGGCGAAGGCTTCGAGGACGTGCTGCGGCAGCTCTTCCGCGAGATGAACGCCGGCACGGGCAAGGGCATCTCCGTCGTCCTCCGCAAAAAGCTCCTCCAGTTCAACGGCGGCCTCTTCGCCGACGACACCGTGCTCCCCATCAACGGCCTGCAACTGGGCCTGCTCACGAACGCCGCGCGGCAGCACTGGGGCAGC
>CAIPBN010000575.1 GCA_903863315.1 uncultured Verrucomicrobiota bacterium
GGACGCGCGGTGGCGTGCTGGCGGTTGACGGCGTTGAGGAAGTCGAGCTTGCCGCGCTGCTGCTCGTCGCTGACGCCCTCGGGCGTGTTGAGGTTCGCGATGGGTTCGTTGCCAGGGAGGATGCGCGTGCCCTGATAGACGGCCGGCATGAAGCCAGCGCCCCAGTTGCGCGGGCCATTGGTGACGGTGCTGTTGCTGTCCTGCATCACCACGAACGCGGGCAGATTCTGGTTCTGCGTGCCCAGGCCGTAGCTCACCCACGCGCCCAGCGAGGGCCGGCCCGCGAGGATGGAGCCGGTGTTCATCTGGCAGACGCCGTTGGAGTGAACAATGCCGTTGGCCCAGCAGGAGCGCAGGACCGCGATGTCGTCTGCGCACTCGGCTACGTGCTTGCACCAGTCGGAAATCCAGAGGCCAGCCTGGCCGTATTGCTGCCACTTCCGCTGGTCGGGGAAGATAGGCGAGTTGATTTCGCCCATCGCGGTGATGAGGCCCTTGGTGAAGCTCGGCGGCAGCGGCTTGCCCGCGTGCTTCTTCAAGGCTTCCTTCGGGTCGAAGGTGTCGAGGTGCGACGGCCCGCCCTCCATGAAGAGGAAAATAACGCTCTTGGCCTTCGCGGCGTAGTGCGCGAGCGGCGCGATGGCGGGCGCGGCGCGCAACGGGTTCTCCGCGAGCAGCGAACTCAGCGCGACCGCGCCAAAGCCCGCGCCGGTCTTGGAGAGGAATTCGCGGCGGGACACCGCCCAGTCAACTTGGTTGCAGCCGTATTTTTTCATCACACTCAGTCAATATACACAAACTCGTTCGCGTTCAGCAGCACGTGGCAGAAGTCGGCCACCGCGCTGACCCGCGTGATTGCAGTCGCCTTCGCGCCGGTGGGCTTGGGCTGGATGTCGTTGGCGTTCTTGGAGGCGTCTTTGTAGGAGCTGGGTTTGGACTCGAACTGCCACAGGCCCACGGTTGCTTCGGCCGGGTGGGCTTCCGTGCCTAGTAGTAGTTCGTCCTGCTTGAGGGCACCCTTCGAGAACCGCACGTCGTCAATCATGCCGTCGAAGCCGCCCCCTTTGCCGGCGCGTCCGCCGATGTTCAAGGCCAGCGGGTTCGTGAAGCCGCCGGTGACTTTGTGCGGCACCTTCGCGATGGAGAGCGGCTCGTCGTCATTGGACAAATCCTTCACGTAAAAGGTGACTTCGCCCGGCGTGCTCGCGGTGGCGAGCTTCACGCTGGCGGCAACTGAATAAGGCTTGGCCAGCGCGAGCACCTGGTCAGAGAAAATGGCTTCCTCGCCGAAGCTGCCGTCCTGCTTCACGCCGATGATTTGGAGCACAAGCGTGCGGGGCTTGCGACGCGAGCCGTCGCCAGTGAGCGCGAAGCCCCAGCCGGGCTTCTTGGAGTCGCCGCTCCACTTGGCCGCGATGGTGCGGACGGCAGCGGTGGCGTCCACGGTGCGCGCGAGGATGTTCGCCTCAATCGTGAAGTCGCCACCGGGGAAGCTCGGGCTGTCCGGCACCGACAACGCTTCGCCGCCCATGTCCGGCGCGATGACGGCGGCGACGCCGTCGCGGTAAGGCATCTTCTCGGCTGCAAAGCCCTTGGTGCTGGCCGCCACTTGCTTCCCGCCCAGGCGCTCCTTCTGCGTGTTCAGGAACTGGAGGGCTGCGGCGCGCTCGGCGGTCTTCGGTTCACGGCTGAAGGCGAGGCGATAGGCGGCGTTGACCATGTCCTCGTCGCTGCTGGGGTGCTCCTCCTCCAATCGCTTGGCGAAGGCCCGCGCATGCCGGAGCATCATCTGGCTGTTGAGCAGCAGCAGCGCCTGCGGTGGCGTGGTCGTGACGTTGCGCTGGGCGACGCTCTGGAACGGCTCGGCGAGGTCAAAGACGTTGAGCAGCGGGTCCGGTGCGTTGCGGAGCCACTTGCTGTAAATCGAGCGGCGCGGCGTGAGCTGGTCAGTGCTAGGACCACCGGCAGGTTCGAGCTTCAGTTCGCCGGTGACCGCGAGGATGGCGTCGCGGATTTGCTCGGCTTCCAAGCGGCGGATGGGGAAGGCCCAGAGCAATTTGTTTTCCGGGTCGAGCTGCCGGGCGCGGGAGATTTCCGCTTTTGGAAGTTCAGCGTTGAGCGAGGCAACTTTCGTCACCGGGACGGACTGGACGCTGCCTTGCCGATACGTCGCGCTCGTCACCATCAACCGGTGCATCGCCTTCAAGCTCCAGCCTTGCTCGACGAACGTCGCGGCCAGCCAGTCGAGCAGCTCTGGATGCGACGGCTGCTCGCCGAGCTTGCCGAAGTCGCTCGCGTTGGCGGCGAGGCCGCGACCGAAATGACCCTGCCACAGGCGGTTCACCATCACGCGCGCGGTGAGCGGGTTCTCCGGGGAGGTCAGCCAGCGCGCGAGTTCGCTGCGGCGGCCGGTGGAGTTGGGCATGGGCTTCACCGTGGCGGGCTTTTCGTCCAGCACGCTCAAGTAGCCCGGCTCGACGACCTGCTTGTCCCGGCCCTTGGGCAGCAGCGTCGGCGGGGCGATGGGACCGACATCGGTGGCCCCGTAGTTGGGGGTCAGCGGCGCGGGCTTGAGGGAATCGAACTCGGTGAGCTTCTTGCGCAAGGCGATGACCCTTTCCTTGGCCTCGCCCTTTAGTTTCGTGTCGAGCTTGTCGAACTCGTGGGCGACCTGCCGGTAGGCCAGCTCCGCTATCTGATGCTCATACGGCGTGCGTTGGGTGACGGGCTTGAGGATATCCGCGCGGATGTCCTCGACAAACATCTCAATCGAACTCTTCTCCGTGTTCTTGCGGACCGGGGCCAGCAGGGACTCGATCTCCGCGCGAATGTCGGCGGTGGCCGCTTCCCACTTGGCGAGCTTGGTCTCGTAGGCGGCGCGCTCGGCCGGCGTGGCCAAGGTTAGATCCTCGCGCGGCAGCAACGGGGAAAAGAAAGCCTGGAAGCGGTAATAATCCTTCTGCAACAGCGGGTCGAACTTGTGGTCGTGGCAGCGCGCGCATTGCAGGCCCACACCCAGGAAAACGTCCGCCGAGGTGTCCGTGATATCCTCGATGATGCGCTGCCACTGCCC
>CAIPBN010000576.1 GCA_903863315.1 uncultured Verrucomicrobiota bacterium
GCAGGGTGAGCCCGCCCATGGCGAGCGCGCCCAGGCGCAAAAAATCACGGCGCTTAACTCCGTCGCAAAAACGTCCTTGGCGGTGTCCGGGAATCGTGAGCATAGGTGTCAGACGAGTTCGCGCATCGGCTCGTGGCTGGGGTCAATTACATATTGGGGGCGCCCGTTCAGGTCGGCGAGCGTCGCGCGTTGCGTATCAATGCCGAGATTGTGGTAAAGCGTGGCGAAAATTTCCCCGACCTGGACCGGTCGCTCATAAGCCTCGCCACCCATGCGGTCCGTGCTGCCAACGGCCTGCCCGGTCTTCATGCCGCCGCCGGCCAGCAGCGCACAGGAAACTCGTGACCAATGATCGCGCCCGGCGGACATGTTGACCCGCGGGGTGCGGCCAAACTCGCCCCAGGCCACCACGGAGACATCCTTGTCCAGACCCCGGTCATGCAAATCTTGCACCAAGGCGGAGAGGCCGACATCCAAGTTGGGCAACTGGCGCTTGAGCGTGGTGAAGTTGCTGGAATGCGTGTCCCAGCCGCCGAAGTTCAAGGTAACACACCGCACCCCCGACTCCACCAAACGGCGGGCCAGCATGAATTCGCGCAGCGTGTTGCCATCACGACCGCGGTAGCGTTCCGCCGATTTGGCCCCCTCCTTCTTGGCGTCGAGCGCATCAACGAGCTTTGATGAAGTCATCACCTCGAACGCCTGCTTGTTGAACTCATCCAAGCCATCCATGAGCCCGCTGCGGTCCGCGTCGCGCCGGAAGCGATCGAACTCTGAGAGCAAGGCCTTGCGGTCGTCCAGCCGGTCGGTCGACATGCCATTGAGAATCATATCCTTTTGCGCCGGTCCGCTGGGAATGAACGGGCCGTGCGCCGCGCCGAGAAAGCCCGCCACAGCCTCCTTGCCACCCAGACTGACGAGCGGCGGGATGCCGGGGGCCACCGAGCCTTGCAGTTTCGAGACCACTGCGCCGACCGAAGGCCAGCCTCCGGAAGGCTGCGGTTTGAGTCGGCTGTGGCCGGTCATCACATGAAAGGAATTGTGGTCGTCCGACTTGCCCACCACGGAACGCACCGCTACGAATTTGTCCCACATTGCGGCCATGCGCGGAAGATGCTCGCAAACCCGGACACCGGGGACGTTCGTGGGGATGGCCCGGAACTCGCCGCGAATTTCCCGAGGCGCGTCTTCCTTGATGTCGAACATGTCTTGGTGTGAAGGCCCGCCCGGCAAATACACCATGATGATGGCCTTGTTGGAGTTGCGCACCCCGGCCGCAGCCTCCGCCCGCAGCATCTGCGGCAAGGAAAGCCCGCCTGCGGCCAGCGCGCCGATCTGGAGAAAGTTTCGGCGCGAAAATCCGTCACAAAACCGACCCTGTTGTTTGCCAAGTATTTTCAACATAGATGCACTGGTCTGCGTGGGTGAACGATGGAGTCTCGACGTGGGTGCACGGCAGGGCATTCAGGATGATATTGAGTTATTTTAGAGATGATGGGAGGCGCTTCGACCGTGGAGCAACTAAGCCCAACCACCGCCGACGAGAACCATGTTCAGCCTGCGAGGAATTAAAGCAAAACGGCCCGCTTGAAAGCGGGCCGTTGAGGGAACGAACTGGTTCTCAGACATCTGGATCCAACGGTGCGCGCGGCTTGTATTTCTTGGCCAGTGCCAGCGCGGCATCGAGTTTGCCGACTCCCTGCGTGCAGGTGGAATGGCTCAGGCTCGCGGCCGCGACACAAACTCCGGTGAGCAGGCAGCGCTGCAACTCCCAGTTTTCATGGAGCCCGTAGAGCACGCCGGCACAGAAGGCATCCCCTGCCCCGGCGCTTCCTGCGATGTATTTCTGCGGGAGGTTCAACGAGGACTGCCAGGAGTCCTTGCCATCGCGCGTGCGGGCAAAACCACCCTCGGGGAAATGAATCACCACCAGTTCCTTGACGCCGCATTGCAGCAGGGCCCCGGCGGCGTGACGCAGGGAAACCGTGTCGAGCCGGCCGTCCGACTGGCGGATCTTGAAACCCGTCGTCTTGCCCGCCTCGATCTCATTCAAGATGCAGTAGTCCACATGCTTCAGCGCGGGCGTCACGACTCGGGTGAAGCGGTCGCTGTCCTCACTTACCGTGTCCACGCTGGTCTTGAGGCCGGCGGCCTGCGCGGCGGCCAGCATGGCAGCGGCCTTGGTGCCGAACTTCTTGTCCTCCTTGTCCAGCGCATCGAGGAGCAACAGGTAGCCAAGGTGGAAAATCTTTGCCTTCGTCTTGGTGAAATCGAGATCCTTGCCGTCCCATAGCGAATTCGCACCGCGACAATGGAAGAAGGTCCGCACCCCGCTGGCGGACTCGGTCATCACATCCGTGTAGGAAGTCGGCGCATCCGCCGTGGCCCGGAGAAACTTGGTGTCAATCCCGAGGCGCAGACAGTCGGCTAGGATCTGATTGCCGAACGCGTCCTTCCCCACGAGGCCAGCACCGCTCAACGGGAACGGCGCACCCAGTTGCGCCAGATCCGCCAGCACGTTGTAAGGCGCCCCGCCGGTGCCTTCGGACTGGCTGCTGATGTTCGCCAGCCGCTCGCGCTGCGGATAGACGTCGATCATTTTGACCTGATCGACAATCCAATTGCCGCCGCCGAGCAGACCACTGCGGTTTGAGGGGGACTTCGCTTTCATTGTCACTGGATTATACTTGACTGCGCCTTTAGTGGCTCAGGGTGAGCGGCAGCCTAGCCGAAAGCCAGCCAGTGTGTCTCCAACAATTTCGCCCCTGTCCACACGCCACCGCGCCAACCTCTTCCCCGGGCTCGCAAAGGTCTTGCCCACTCAAACCGTCACTGGCGCAGCGCCAGCCCCCGCGCTCACACCTGCAAGCTACTTCTTCTTCCCACCCTTCCCTGCCCCGCCCGGCACGCCTTCTTTGATGGGCCAGTCAGGCGACTCCGTGCGCGCGGAGACGAACAGATCCTTCGCGCGTGCCACCAGCCCAGGCTTCTCCGCCGCGAGGTTTTGCTTTTCGCCGATGTCGTTCGGCAAATCGTAGAGTTCCACCGGCGCATCCGTGCGCAGGAGTCGAATGGCCTTCCAACGCCCGTCCATCAACACCGCCTGATTGAAGCCGCGCTCGTGAAACTCCCAATACAAGTGCTTGTGCGCCGCCTGCTGCTCGGC
>CAIPBN010000577.1 GCA_903863315.1 uncultured Verrucomicrobiota bacterium
CGCAACGACCTCGTCGCCTTCCTCAGCCGGCTCGGCAAGGCCGGTGACTACGACGCCAGCAAGGGCGGCGTGGCCCGCGTCTGGCGCGTGCTGCCCGTGACGCACCGCATGGACCAGGGCGGCTGGGAGAAAATCACCAAGGGCGACTTCACAGCGAAGTGGACCGCGATGGAAAGCGGCATCGGCGAGCAAACGTGGAAGCCACTGACCTCCCTAGTGAACGGCGCGTTGGCAAAGGCGGACTTCGCTCCCAGCAACATGCCTGGGCACGTCACGCTCACGAGTGTCTTCGCCGCAACGACCTTTACGCTGGCCAAGCCCGGACAAGTCACGCTCGCGGTGGACGGCATCGCCAAGCCCGAGGTGTGGGTCAACGGTCAGAAGCTCACGAAGCTGGCGAACCAGTTCCCCGCTGGCACGCACACGGTAGTCCTCCGCCTCGACGGCGCGAAGCTGCCCGAGAGCGTGCGGCTGAAGTCCACGGACGTGAGCTGGGCGTTGAACTGACATCGGCCGGTAGGAGACGACGTGAGGAGTCTCTAACTTGTCTCCAAGTTCCGGCGCCACGTTTCGGGTTTGAAGTGAGACTCCTCACGTCGTCTCCTACGAGATGTCATGCGCAATCTGCAAAGCACCCGGCTGATGTGGCTCAAGGGCTGGCTGTTCCTGCTGCTCGGTATCGCATCGGCCGTGCTGGTCTTCCTCGAAGCCCCGTCGCTCAAGGTCGCCGCGCTGCTGGCGCTGGCCGTGTGGTCCTTCTGCCGCGCCTACTACTTCGCCTTCTACGTGTTGGAGCGCTACGTGGACCCGGGCTTCAAGTTCTCCGGGCTGGGTTCCTTCGTGGCGTATCTGGTGAGGCGACAGAGGCGCGACAAGAGCCCCGGCAGCCGTGCTTGAACAAGGCGTGATTCGCCGTGCGGAAGAGCCAATTCTCGGCCGACCTCCGCCAAAATCACGCTCCCCGAACCCGGGACTGGCTGCTTGACTGACTCCGTGCAACGACTCGTTCTGGGCTGGCTGGCCGCCCTGCTCCTCGGCTGCGCCGGAGGCTCCTCCGGGCGCGCGGGTGAGGCCTTTGTCCCGCCGGACGAGGGGCTTTTCCCGATGGGCCGGTTCGTTTACGAGCGCAACTGCCTTGTGTGCCACGGGCGCTGGGGAGATGGCGATGGCGAGATGGCCAGCGGCATGCTCCCCAAGCCCCGCAAATTCTCCACGGCCATTTTCAAGTATCGCTCCACGCCGCCGGGGTTCCTGCCGACGAATGACGACCTCATCCGGACCATCCGTGGCGGGCGGGCGAACACCTCGATGCCCTACTTCACGCAGCTCTCGGACCGTGAAGTGCGCGCGGTGGTGGAGTTCATCAAGTCGTTCTCGCTGAAGTGGCGCAAACCGGAGAACTACGCCGCGCCGGTCCCGCTGCCCGAACCGCCCGCCTGGCTGGCGAACGCGGCGCAGGCCGCCGCCGCCGCGACCCAAGGCAAGGCCACCTACTCGCTCGTGTGCGCCACCTGCCACGGGGAACACGCCGATGGAAAAGGTCCGGCGGTCGCCGAGTTGAAGGACACATGGGGCGATCCGGCGAAACCCGCCGACCTGCGCTCCACCGCCTTGCGCCACGGGCGCGCGCCCGCCGATTTCTTCCGCGTGCTGACGCTGGGCATTGACGGCACGCCGATGGCCGCGTTTGGCGAGGCCTTGACGGAGCAGCAACGCTGGGAGCTCGCCGCCTTCCTCGGCACGCTCAAGCCGCCGGCGTCCGCTCCAGCGGCACGGCCTTGAACCGGCGGCGCTGATACCAGGCGATGGCGACCAGATCGTAGAGCCCGCGCCCCAGGCGGTTCCACACACCGTATTTCGACACGCCGGCCACGCGCGCGCGGTGGTTCACCGGGATTTCGCGCACGCGAAAGCCGCCGCCCGCCACGAGGATCGGCAGGAAACGGTGCAGCCCGTTGAAGCCGAACACCCCGTCGAGCGTGGCGCGACGGAAGACCCGCAACGCGCAGCCGGTGTCCCGAAACTCGGCGTTCAGCGCGGTGCTGCGCGCCCAGCGGGCGAGGCGCGACGAAAGCTTGCGCAACCAACTGTCCTGCCGGTTGGCCCGCCAGCCGCAGGCGAAATCGCACGTTTCTAGCTCCTGGAGCAGGCGGGGCAGGTCGGCGGGATCGTTCTGGAGATCGCCGTCCAGCGTGGCGATGAGCGGCCGGTTGGTTTGCTGAATCCCGGTCCAGAGCGCGGCGCTTTGGCCGGCGTTGCGGGTGTGGCGCACGCCGCGCACACGCGGGTTGGCGCGGGCGGCCTCGGTGATCTTCGCCCACGTCGAGTCGCGGCTGCCGTCGTCCACGAACACGAGCTCCCAGTCATTTGGCACCGGGGCAAACGCGGCGGCCACCTCGCGCGCCATGGGCTGCACGTTGTCCGCCTCTTCGAAGACGGGGACGATGATGGAAATCGCATCCGGCATGGCGGAAGGCTAGCGGGCGGGCGGACCGGGTGAAAGTGAATTGCACCCCGCGCCAGCGGGCGGTGCCGCGTGACGCATGATGATTTCCTCGATGCATGCCAGCCACCGGCCCGTGTCCGCCTGGATGCGGCGCAAATCCTCCACCATGATCCGCCATCCGGCGGCGTTGCCTTCCGCCACCAGCCGGTTGCCCAGCGTGGTCACCTCGGCCACCGGTGCCCGGCACTGTTCGATCAGCGCGGCCGGGGCGAGCTGCCGCGCCGTCGAGGGCCCGGCGGCAAAAAAGTCATCACTGATGGCCAGGATGCGCACACTCGCCGCATGAAGCTGGCGCAACCCCGCCACAAAGCCGGCTGGCGCGGCCGGACTGGCTTCATCCACGAGCAGCTCGCAAAAGCCACAGATGGCGCTGACCGGCGTGCGCACCTCATGCCGCAAACGGCTCAAGGCCTGCGCATCGGTGGGCAGGCAATACTGGCCCGGCTGGCTGGTGGCGGGCGGGACGCAGTTCATCGGCTGGAGAAACCTCTCGTTGGCGTCGGCATCTGCGCCATAATCCCGAAACTCGCGCCGGGAGCAACGCGGAAACGCGCAGGGGCTAACGGCAGTTCACTGCGGCCGCCTTGTCGGAACGCTGGCCCACCAGCCGGATGACCGGCAGCGCCCCCGGCTTGGGCAGGTGCAGCAATCGCTGGGCTTCCGTGAGCAGGAACTTCGCCTCCATGAAGGGCTGATAACTGATGTCCTGCCAGCGGATGAGCCCGTCGCCATCGATCAGGAAGGTGCCGTGCAGCGGCTGGTTCTCGAAGTCATCGTGGGCGCGATAGGCCTTGAAGGCCTTCAAGGCGGGATCGGCCACCAGCGGGATGGGGAAGCCGCCGTTGTATTTGGCCTTCTCCACCGTGAAACTCAGCCCCTCGGCCGTGTCGGTGCTGACTGCCACCAACGAGATACCAGCCTTGCGATACTCCTCCGCGAGCGGCGCGAAGGCGATGAGCTGCTCGATGCAGTGTGCGCAGCCGGCCCCGAGGTAGAAAATGACCACCACCGGTTTGCCACGGAACTGGCGGAGCGCGACCTTCCGGCCATCGCCGCCGGGGAGCACGAAGTCCGGTGCGGCTGAGGGCTGCCAGCGGATCGGTCCGAGGGAGGCGAGGCTTGGACGTTTGCCGAAGTCCCACGAGCGCGTGAGCGGCGGCCGCCAGTCCGCGGCGAGCTTCAAGTCCTTGACCACCGGAGCCAGCCGGCGGAACACCGGAGCATCTAGGTCAGCCTCGGCTCCGAGTTCGCGGAGCTGGTAGAACGCGTCGAACGCCTCGCGATACTTGCCGTGCTGATAGGCGAGATCCACGTAGTTGGCGAGCGGCTGCACCTGTTTCTCGGCGGCCTTCATCGCCTCCTGCGCCAGTTGCACGGCCTTGGCCAGGTCACCGGCGGCGGCGTGGAGCCGGGCCAGCCGCTCCTTGGGAATCCCGCTGGCCTTGGCGAGCCGGTCCTTGGCGGCGGCGAACTGGCCTTCCTTCAACTCCACCAGCACGCGCAGTTCCGTCACGGCGGCCGCAATGGCGTTGGTGTTCCCGGCGGCCAGCAGCGCGGTGCCGCGATCGTAGCCGCCGGATGGAGCGGCCTTCTTGGTGTCGGATTTGGGCGCGTCTTTGGATGCGGGTGGAGTCGGTGTGGTAGCGGTGGTGGTCTTGGTGGTGGAGTTGGTCGCCTGGTTGACGGCGGCCTGGGCTTTCGCGGGTTCCGGTGGTTTGGCCGCCGGGGCGTTGGTGGCCGGCTTGGGCGTGACTTTCCGGGCTAGGTTTTCGAGGGCGGCAATCTGGTTTTTGCCCCCGGTGATATCCCCCGTGTGCAGCGCGGCCAGTCCCAGCGCGTGAAAGCGACGGGCCTCGTGATCATTGCTCTCCGTGGGCTGGAGATAGGTGGAGCCGCCGAGGGTCAGCAGCTCATCCCACAATTCGTAGCGAACCAGGGTTTCGAGCAGGCGCTGGTATCCGTAGTTGGCGCTGCCCCGGGTGTGCGTGTTGAACTTGGGATGGCGCGGCAGCTCGATCATGTTCAGGGCCAGGTCCACCGCGCGACGCACCGCGCCGATGTGGTTCAGGTCGCGGATCAGCCACTCGTTGTTGTGCGCGAAGTTGTGGATCTGATCCGGCAGCACGCGGTTGTTCATCATGTAGGCGTGGTCCACCCGGGCGCTGGCCTCCTGCTGCCAGGCGGCGTCCGAGTAGCGCTTGAGCGCGGAGTAGGTGTGCCCGCTCATGTGCCACATGTGCGCGATGCCGGGGGCGGAGAAGCCATCGTTGGACGCGGAGATCAGGGCGTTGGTCGCGCGCTGGCCCTCGTCCCACAGATGGATGCGGTAGTGATTCGCCGGATGCAGTGGGTTCACGGCGAGGATGGCGTCGAGCAGCCCGTCCACGTTCTTCTTGTCGCCGTAGGGGACGCCCTTGCTGCTGTCGAACCAGAGCTGGAACGCCAGGTGCGCCTTGGCTTCGAGATCGTCGGGGTAATCTTTCACCAGTTGCTGCATGGCCTTCTGGTAATCCTTGCGGCGCTCCTTCTCGTCCTTCTTCTCGTCGCGATAAAAGCTAGCGAGGGCCGCGATCCACCGCTGCTCGCGCGGGCTCGCGGCGGCCTGATACTTCTCGGCGGACTTGATAAACTCCTTCGCGCGCTTGGGATTGTTGACGTTCGCCATCGCCATGCCCCAGTAGGCGCTCGCGCAAAACGGATCGAGGGCGGCGACCTGCCGGAAGGACCGCTCCGCTTCGAAATAAAAGAAACCGTGGAGCTGGCCAATGCCCTGATCGAAGAACTTCTGCGCGAGGGCGTGCTTCGCCACGATGGGAAAATGAACGCCGCCCATGCCCGGCATGAGCTGGGCCTTCTGGCGCGGCCCCTCGTTGTAGGCCTCGCCATGCTGCGAGTGTCCGGCCGGCTGCTCGTGGTCCGCCCGCGCCAAGGCTGCGAACGCCAAACCGGCGACTA
Organism: uncultured Verrucomicrobiota bacterium; assembly: GCA_903863315.1. Classification (GTDB taxonomy): domain Bacteria; phylum Verrucomicrobiota; class Verrucomicrobiia; order Limisphaerales; family SXTU01; genus SXTU01. The sequence goes on from CAIPBN010000577.1 coordinate 5,462, forward strand.
ACAAGGGAAGTAACTTCATGTGCATAATCGCGGACGCCCCGGTGCAACCGACCATTCAGCGCACCCCTGCCAATCCCTTGTCAGCAGGAGCGGCAGATGCTGCGAGCAGGATCACAACGGACATTCACACCGGCACCGGCACCGACTCAATCAGGTGGTCGATCACCGAACGCGCGGTGGCAGTCACCGCCCGGGTGCCCTTGCGCACAATGAGCCGGTGCGGCAACACGAGCCGGGCGGCCTGCTTGATGTCGTCGGGCAGGACGTAGGCGCGTCCGGCCAGCAGCGCCAGCGCCTGGCTGAAGCGCTGGACATCCAGACTGCCACGCGGACTTGCCCCGTATTCCAAACTGTCCGCCACGCGCGTGGCGTGCACGATGTCCACCAGATACCCCAGCAGCGAGGTCTCCACCGTCACGGCCCGCACGGCGGCATGCACCTGCGCCAAAGACGCGGGATTCAACACGGTCGCCAGCCGCAACAGCGGATCGTCATGCTGCTGCATCTGGAGCAGCTTCATCTCCAGCGCCCGGTCCAGATAGCCGATGCTGAGGCGGATCATGAACCGGTCCATCTGCGCGAAGGGCAGCGGGTAGGTGCCTTCCAGCTCGACTGGATTCTGCGTGGCCAGCACGAAGAACGGCCACTCCAGCGCATGTCGTTGCCCGTCCACGGTAACGCTCTGCTCCTCCATCGCCTCCAACAAGGCTGACTGCGTGCGCGGCGTGGCGCGGTTGATCTCATCCGCGAGCAGGACGTTCGTGAACACCGGTCCGCGTCGGAACAAAAACTCGTGCCGGTCTGGCGCAAAGGTGGTGACCCCCGTGATGTCCGAGGGCAGCAGGTCGGCAGTGAACTGGATACGCTTGAAGTCGGCGGCCAGCGAGCGGGCCAGGGCTTTTGCCAGCAAGGTCTTGCCCAGCCCGGGCACGTCCTCGATCAGGACATGCCCGCCCGCCACCAGCGCCAGCACCGCGTGCGCCACCACCTGCTCCTTGCCGATGAACGCGAGCGAGACGTTGTCCACCAGCGCCCGGATATGCTGGGAGGGGAGCAGGGACCCAGCCGGAGCTGAAGCGGAGGCGGTGGGGGAGGAATTCGACATAATCAGCAGTTCAACACGGCAGCGGGCGAAGTGTTCCGGCGGGCGAGCGCGATTGCAATGCCGCCGTGCCGCTCGAAGCGCACGCGGCTCATTCCTTCTGTTTCGCCTTCTTGACCGGCGCCTTGGGCACGTTGCTCAAGTCCGGCTCCTTCAACGTCGGCGGGCCTTTCAGCCAGCCGAGCGAGGCGAGAAACTTGTCCGCCTCGATGAGCGTGGCCGTCTTCCACGGCTCGCCGTTGAAAAAGCCGTGGCCTTGGCCGTCGTAGAAGCGCGTTTCACAGCCCACGCCGGCCTTCTTCATGTTCGCCTGAAACCGCTCGACCACAGGCACGCCGTTGAGCGTGTCGTTGCGACCGAGGAACACGATGGCCGGCGGGTCATCCGGCGTGATGTTGTGCGCGGGGGAGAATTCCTTGTAGCGGTCGCCCACGCGTGCGGTGCCCCAGCCGCCGTCAGGGCCGTTGTCGAAAACAGGATTGAACAGCACGAGCGCGGCGGCCTTGGGCGAGATTTTCAAGTCATCCGCCGGATCGTCGTTGCCCTCAACCATGCCGACGAATGCCGCGAGATGGCCGCCCGCCGAGCCGCCACCGGCACCAATGCGCTTGGGGTCAACGCCCAGTTCCGCTGCGTGACCGCGCACCCAGCGCATCGCGGACTTCGCGTCGCGCACGCAGTTGGTGGGCGGGCCGGGGAGATCCTTCACCAGCCGATACTCGACCTGCACGCAGACGAGACCGCGCCGGGCGAGATAGGTAGCCTGCTCGTTGAACTGCGTCGGCGCGCCGCCTGTCCAGCCGCCGCCGTGGAACAGCACCAACGCGGGCCGCTGGTCGGTGGCCTTCCAGTCGTCGGGCTTCACGATGAACAGCCGCAGGTCGCGGCCATCCACTTTCTTGTAAACGCGCTCCTCACCGAGGAAGGCGGTTTTCGGCTTCGCGTCCGCCGCGAAGGATTGGACACAGGCGAAGAAAGCCAGCGCGCCAGCGAGCAGGAGGATAGGTTTCATGGGAGGATTCAGATCAGTGCTTCACGATGGGGAATTGTTTCCGCAGCAGCGCCTCCGCCTCGGCGCGGATTTTGGCGAACTGCGGATCGTCCGCGCGGTTGTGCAACTCCGCCGGCTGCTGGGCGTTGTCATACAGCTCGCGGCCAATGACCTCGCCACTCTTCCAGTCGCGCCACTCGGTGTAGCGCGCGGCGGCGGTGCGGACGCTCACGCCCATCGCGCGCGGCTGCTTGTCCGGCTCGCGGTCGAAGTAAGCGGGACGCGGGTGCTGCGTAAAGGCCCCAGGCTTCACGGACTTCGCGGGATCGTTCAGCACGGGGACGAGGCTGGTGCCTTCAAGGCCCGGCGGCTTGGGCAGACCGGCGAGTTCCACCAGCGTTGGGAACAAGTCGAGCAGCTCCGCGAGCGAGGCTGTTTTCTTCCCCGCGCTCTTCAGCCCCGGCGCGCCGATGAAGAACGGCACGCGCGCGTCCAGCTCGAAGGTCGAGGTCTTCGCCCACAGGCCGTGCTCGCCAAGATGATAGCCGTGGTCGCCGACAAACGTGATGATGGTGCGGTCCGCCACGCCGCTGCGGTCGAGCGCGTCGAGCACCTTGCCGAGCTGGGCGTCGAGATAACTGATGTTCGCGAAGTAGCCATGGCGAATCTCCGCGACCTGCTCAGGCGTGAACGTGACCTGGTTCGGCGGGATGCCGCGCAGCTCGCGGCCGTCGTGGAAGGCGATTTCCGGCGCGTTGGGGCGGGCGGGGTTGAGGGATGGGAGCTTCGCGCGGTCGTAGAGGTCCCAGTATTTCTTCGGCGCGTTGAACGGCGCGTGCGGCTTCCAGAAACCGACGGCGAGGAAGAACGGCTGGTCCTTCACTTCCGCCAACACGCGCACGGCCTCGGCGGCGACGCGGCCGTCGTAGTATGCCTCGTCCGGCACATCGCGGCATTCCCACAGCGGGACGGACGTGTATTGGCGCGGCGCGGGGGAAGCGACGTTCGGTGGCAAAGGGCCGGACACGCGGGCGTCGTCCTCGCCGTGGGTCTCGTAGTAGAGGAATTCCGGCGCGCTCCACGAACGGCGGTCGCCCTTCTCCTTCGTGTGCCAGTTGTGGAAAATCTTCCCGACGCAGCGCGTGTGATAGCCGTGGTCCTTGAACCACAGCGGGAGCGTGGTCACGTCCGGGTTGCGCTCGCGGAAGTGCGTGCCGTTGTTCCAGAGCTGGAGCGTGTCCGGTCGGCGGCCCGTGAGCATCGAGGAACGCGACGGATTGCAGACGGCCTGCTGGCAATACGCGCGGTCGAACTGGAGCGAGCGCTTCGCGAGGCGGTCCAAGTTCGGCGTCAGCGCGGGCGAGCCGTAAGTGGCCAGCTCGGGCCGGTAGTCGTCCGCCATGATGAAGAGGACGTTGGGCTGCGGCGCGGCGAGCGCAGAGCCAAGACACAACGCGAAGGATAAAAGGCAAAAGAGCTGGCGGAGGTTCATGGGAAGTCGGACTGAGTTACGGAGGCAAATGAACATTCGTAGCTTTTCTCCCTCACCCCAGACCTCTCCCGCTGGGAGAGGAGAACCGCCGTCCGCGTTCGTGGAATCCAGCGCGTTCGGGTTGGCGAACTGCGGTCGAAGTGCCTCCCTCTCTCAGCGGGAGAGGGCTGGGGTGAGGGAGAACGGCTGCCCATCCACCAACCAGCTTCGACGTGACCAAGTGGCAGCTCACTTCTTCGCCCCTTCCTTCGCCTTCGCGATGGCAAAATCCACGAGCGGCTGCGAGCGGAAGAAGCCCTCGAAGAAATTGTGACCCTGGCCTTCAAGGACGATGAGCTTCACGAGGTCGCCCGCGCCCTCGGCCTGGTAGCGGCGCACGAGTTCGGCGGAGTTCTCCTTGAGCGGCACGACCTTGTCCACGTCGCCGTGTATCAAGGCAACGGGGATTCTTGCCTTTGCGAGCACGGCGATGCGCTCGATGGGATTGAACTCGGCGGCGCGGGCCGTAAGTTGCTCGGGCGTCAGCTCGTAGGCTCCGGCGGCGCGGGCGATGCCCGGGTAGGTGCGGAAGTCATAGACCGGATAAATGCCGATGAGCCCCGCTACACGCGCCGGGTTCGTGATGGCCCAACTGCTCGTCCACAGCCCGCCGCGACTGCGCCCGAAGAGGCAGGGCTTCGCGCCGAAGTTCCGCTTCTCCGTCAGTTCGCGATACAGCGCGTCGAAGACCACGTGGCTCTTCGGGCTGCCGTAAGCCTCGCCCACATCCACGCCCGCCACGGCAATGCCAGCCGCGACGAACTGCTCGTGCATCCAGCGTTCGGCTTGGTCGGGATACGGCGCGAG
>CAIPBN010000578.1 GCA_903863315.1 uncultured Verrucomicrobiota bacterium
GCGTGGCTGGCCGCGCGCAGCCAGGTGGGGAAGTCCCCGACGTGCGTGTCCCAGCGGAGAGTTTGCCGGCCGGTTTGGCACTCGACCTGTCCTTGGGAGAGCAACGTGCCCACCAGCTCTTCATGGCCGCCGAAGTAACCCAGTTCCGCCGCGTGCCGGAGTGCGAAGCGAAGTGGTTCCAACGTGTGGTCGAAGCTCACCAAACGCACCGCCCCCGGCAGGTCGCCGATCGCACGCAGGACCGTCAGGGCGTTGGCAGCCGCGCCGAGGCCGATGTCCCAGATGACAAACTCACCCGCGTGCGCCGCAAACCGCTCGCGCAGCCGGAGCTGGCGCACGTAAAGCGCCTCCGCCTCCGCCACCGGGCCGATGACGGGATGAAAGGTTTCCGCCTCCGCCAGCGAGCGAACGCTGCGGACTCCGTTGGTGAGCGTGACAAGAATGTAGTCAGGAGACGACACGCGCGGACGGTAACAACGGCCAGTGCCGGTGGAAACGGCGAAAGCCGTCCTCGCGGCAGCGGGTTGCGACCCGCATCAACCAAGGCTTGCTCCGCGAGCACGGGCGGAGAAGAGTGGACCCAATGAAAAACACAGCCCGCAACGGCTCTGACCCTGCCTTCACGCTGATCGAGTTGCTCGTCGTCATCGCCATCATCGCCATTCTGGCGGGGATGCTCCTGCCGGCCCTAGCGAAGGCCAAAGGCACCGCGCTGGGAGCCAAGTGCCTCAACAATCACAAACAGATGGCGCTGGGTTTCTTGGTCTATGCCGGTGATCACGATGATCACTATCCTTCGGGAACATTTGCAGCCAACGCCCAACTGACCACGGCCCCCGATGTCTGGTTCAAGCTCATGCTCCCGTATTTGGGCAACAACACCAACTCCTACATCTGTCCTTCGCATCGGGACACCGGCACCATGTATGGCTCGCTACCTTACGTGGTGGACTACGTAGTCAACTCTCACATCATCGTTCCAGCTTCTCCGCCGCGTCCGTTGCGGACCGACCGCGTTCCAACGCCAAGCGACTTCCTGATCACCACCGAAGACTCGCGCAACATGAACAACTACAACTGGAGCGCCTCCGACTTCGACTGGACCCGCAATCACTACAACTACGGCAGCAGCTACGGCATCGGGCTGACCCGCCACAAAAACCAAGCGCTGGTCGGGGCGGCAGACGGGCACGCCGAGCAACTAAAAATGCCCACCCGCGATCCATTGGCAGCTTCCGACGTGGTTCCTAATCTGGGCGAGATCGGTGATTCGAAGATCGGAACGCCGTTGTGGACACCCGCCCTGCAGCCGAAAATTTACGTCCGGCTGGATGCCACCGCCGCAGGTTTCTAGCCGTCGCTTTGGTTCCAGCCCTGACAGCCGTGCTCCACTGGCACCGATGAGTCCCCCCGAACTTACGGCACCAGCCACAACCCGCTCCAGCAGGTGGCCGTCCAGTTGAAGACCGCCCGGGTGTGGTTTTCCTCACCCAGTTGCAGCCAGTCAATCTGGTCCACCGTGGCGACCAGCACGGCGAAGTTCTCATAGCCCACCTCAAGCTGCTGCTTCGTCACCGACGGCAGCTTCAGCTCAGGCGCAATCGCATCGCCGGGAGCATGGATGTCGGTGCCGGGCGGCAGATTGGCGCAGTAGTTCCGCCGCGCCGCCAGCGGCAGCGCCTGCCAGTGCTCACGCGCAATGGGGTCGTTTTGGTGAATCATCGTCCCGGCGCTGATGCGAAGCTGGGCGCGGCGCGCGGGATCGTGGAACAGCCAGTGCGCCTGCTCGCAGAGTTTGAGCTGGTGGACCTTCTGCGCCCGGGCATCCGAGTAGGCGATGAGCTGGCGCTTGGCCGCCTCCGCCCGGCGCAGGACGACGATGCGCAGGGCGCACTCGAAGAGGTTCGTGGTGCCCAGCACTGGCGTGCGGAAGGGATTGGCAGGCTCGGCGACGGCACGCTCCAGCTCGCTCCACAGCCGGGCGGGGAGCGTTTCCAGATCAGAAGTGGTGTAGGTGTTCACGCAAGTTGCAGAAGAGGGGAGAAAACAGCAGTTGCCGGCAGCCGTCTAGTCCTTGGGCTTTCGGCCCACGCCCCAGATCAACCAGACAGCCAGCGCCACCAGCAGGATGAGCCACCAGAAGTAACGCAGCTCGAGCGCGGCCATCTCGACAAAGGCCAGCACCGGCTTGAACAACAGGGCCAGCAGCACCAGCACCCCGATGAGAATCAACCACCTGAGCGCGGCGCGGACCTGCGGGTTCATGGGGCGGCGGGCTTCTCAGCCGGGCCCAGCGGCAGGAGCAACGCGGCACCGGTGTTGTTGAGATCGGCGGGCACGACCAGCGGGGACTTGCCGTTCCAGCGCTCGACGATTTGCAGGCGCAGGAAGGCGGGGTTCAGCTTGAGCGCCTCGCCGCGCACCTTGATGGCCTCGGCCTCGCCGCGCGCGCGGATGATGGCGGTCTCGGCCTCGGTCTGCGTTTGCACCTGCGTGAAGCGCGCCTGTGCGGCCTGTTGTTCCGCCACCATCTTCGCCTCGATGGCGCGCTCCAGCTCGGGCGAGAGGTCAATGTTGCGGATGACGATGTCCACCACCGTGAGCAGCGTGCCAATTTTCTGCGCGGCGGACGCGATGGCCTTCTGCTTGATCTCCTCGCGGTTCTTCACGATTTGCTCGGCGGTCTGCGAGGCGGTGACTTCCTTGAGCGCCTCCTGCACGCGCGGGGCGATGAGGCTGTCGAACGGGTCGCCGGCGAACTCCTTGTAAATCTGAACGACCGACGATTCCGGCACACGGTAGAGCACGCGCACTTCGAGGCTGACCTGCTGCAAGTCCGAGGAAAAGCAGTCGGCCTTCACCGGCATGGTCTTCTGCCGGATGTTCACCGGCACGATGCTGGTGATGAACGGGGCCTTGAAGCCAAAGCCTTCCGGCAGGAACTGCTCGGCGGTCTTGCCGAGCGTGACTTTGATGCCGCGCGTGCCGGGGTCCACCATGTAGGTCGTGGCGGAGCCAAGGATGACGAGCACAAACACCAGCACCCCC
>CAIPBN010000579.1 GCA_903863315.1 uncultured Verrucomicrobiota bacterium
GACCTGATTTCATCACCCAGATGCGACTCTACTTTCTCCGCCACGCGGCCGCTCTCGATGGCCCGGACGATGCGCTCCGCCCCCTTTCGCCCGAAGGCAGGCAGCAAGCCCGCAAACTCGCCCGCTTTCTGAAGCGCAGCGGAATCCGTTTCGACCTCGCCTTCACCAGCCCGCTGGTGCGCGCCCGGCAGACGATGGACCTCGTGCTCCCGATCACGAACGCCGCACAGCCGCTCAAACCCCAGCCCGCAAGCGCGTTGCTGAACGAAACCAGCGCCGCCCAGTTCGCCAACTGGCTCATCCGGCTGCCGCGGACCGCCGGCCACGTCCTGCTGGTCGGCCATGAACCCACCCTGTCCGAACGTGTCCGCTGGATGCTCGGCCTGTTGAACGAGGAAGCGCTGGAATTGCGCAAAGGTGCCATCGCCTGCATCCGGACCGAGGACCTGCGGTCCGGCAGCTTGAAATTCCTGATCACGCCGAAAATCCTCGGTGCCGGCCGCAGCACGCCATGAATTCTGAAATGCAATCCGAGCTCGCCCGGCTCTCCGCCGACCTGGGCATCGGCCAGTTCCGGCGGCACATCTTCCTCTGCGCCGAGCCCTCCAAGCCCAAGTGCAGCCCTCGCGAGGCGAGCTTGGAATCGTGGGAGTATCTGAAGCGCCGGCTCAAGGAACTCGGGCTGGTCGGCCCCCAGGCGCTGGTCTATCGCACCAAGGCCAACTGCCTCCAAGTCTGCGCCCGCGGTCCCATCGCCGTCGTGTATCCTGAGGGCACTTGGTATCACTCCTGCACTCCCCAAGTGCTGGAGCGGATCATTCAAGAGCACCTCATCAATGGACAACCCGTGGCGGAATTTGCCTTCGCCCAGCATCCGCTTTAATCCCGCGCCCGGAATTTTTTCGTGACAACGCGGAGCCGGAACCGCCTAAATGGCGACGTCCGAGGCCGACCCTATCGTCCAGCGGTTAGGACACTGCCCTTTCACGGCGGTAACCGGGGTTCGAATCCCCGTAGGGTCGCCATTCTTGATTCGAGCGAGGAGGACGGCTGTAACAGATTGAAAATCAAACAGGTTGCAGTGGTTCCAAATTCTCCATCAAGGAAAGTGAGGCCGTTGGGAAAAAGCACCCGTTGGAAGCATTGTCTCTGGTCCAAGTTGAACTCAATCCAAAGGCGGGAGGCGTTCAGAATGACGTGCTCCGTGAAGTTTAGGACACCTTCGATGTCCGATTCGGTCGTTTTCGTCTCCCGAATTCCATTTCTGCCAGCATCAAGTCTTCGCTCAGTTTGTCCTGCTGCCGCTCGTAGGTGGCGCGGTCACCCACGAGCAGTCTCGGCGTGATGCAGCGTCCCGAACCCGTGAAGAAGTCGCCGGATTGCGTCACCATAAGAAGGCAATCCTGGACCAGCTAAAGCGTGACTTCGAATCCCTGCGGACCACCTGGGGCGAACGCAGGGACTATGAGCGCTGGTTTCCCGGCCGTTGAACTACGCGCACCTCAACGACGTAGACGCCTACCACCGGCTGGTGCCAGCATTTCACCGGTTGTTGCGTGCGCAGGGCGGCGACTTGAACGCGTTCTACCGTGAAGTGGAAACGCTCGCGAAACTGCCCAAGCTGGAGCGCCATCGGCGGCTGCAACCGTGGCTGATGGCCAATCGAGGACCGCTCAGCCGGAAGGATTCAGTTCAGGTAGATGAACTCGTTCGCCGCGAGCAGTGACTGACAGAAGACGGCCCACGCGGACGGACTGGCGGCGGAGTCGGGCCTGAAGTCAGTGAGAAACTTCTTCGCGCGCGCCAGCTCCTTCGCGGTCGGCGGGCGGGCGTAGGCCTTCTGATAGGCGAACTCGATGCGCCGGACGTCGTCGCTGGCGGACGCGAGCAGGCTGGCAGCGAACTTTTCCGCAGCCTTCCCCACCAAATCGCTGTTGAGCATCAGTAGC
>CAIPBN010000580.1 GCA_903863315.1 uncultured Verrucomicrobiota bacterium
CAGCCGCCGCAGTGAACGCCCGCAAGAAGCGGCTGCTGTCCCAGGCGGCGCTGGATTACCTGCGGCTGCTGAAGAACCCCGAGGTTAAGACGCGCTTCGACATCGTCGAGGTGCTTCTGAGCGATGGCAAAGTGCGCGAGATCCGGCACCTGCCCGCCACCTTCTCCCTCTCCGCTCCATATCATCATGGCTGAGAAAGTTGTGAACCCCGCAGATGAACTTGGCGTCTATCCGCAGCACCTGATTTGAGTAACAGGCCAACAATTTTTCAACCGGGCGAATTTGCCCGCCGCTGCCGCAGGCGATTGCATGTGGCGGTCGTGCGGAGTTGCGGACGTTTCCCCGTCCTTTGGCTGGTGATTGGGACGATGGCCTTGCTGGGTGGGTGCTCGTCACAACACTACCGGGAGCAGGCGGACCGCGACATCTACCGCATCCTCCAGCACAAGGAGCAGATGCTGTTTGGCCGCACGAACGCGTTCTCCATCGACACCCAGCATTCCGGTCGCGATCCCAAGGACATCCGGTGGGAGCAGTTGTTTGGCGAGAGCAAGGGCGGCAGCGGCCGCCGGCTTCTGCCGCTGGACGAGGCCCTCAAGGTGGCCGTCACCAACAGCCGCCAATACCAACTGCGCAAGGAGACGCTCTACCTTTCCGCGCTGTCGCTGACGAGCGAGCGGCGGGAGTTCAACAAGCTGCCCTTCGCCTCGGTGAACGCCGGCGTGGCTCGTGAATCCGACGGGGACGGCCGCTTGGACGGCGGCGGCAATCTGGGCTTCACCCAGCTCTTGCAGGCCGGCGGCACGATCAGCGCCACGCTGGCCAATGACATGCTGCGCTATTTCACCGGCAACCCGGCCCGCTCGGTCACCACGGTGATGTCGCTCAACTTCACCCAACCCCTGTTGCGTGGCGCGGGCGCGGAAGTGGTGGCCGAGGCGCTCCGGCAGGCCGAGCGGGACGTGATCTACGATCTGCGCAGCTTCGCCCTGTTCCAGCAGACCTTCGCCACGGACATCGTGACCACCTACTATCGCCTGCTGCAGCGCAAGGATGCCGTGCGCAACGCCTGGAACAACTATGAGAAGCTCCGCAAGACCCGCGAACTGCTGGAAGCCCAGTCCCAGGCCGAGCGCCGCGCCAAGTTCGAGGTGGATCAGGCGCGCCAGTTGGAGCTGCAAGGCAAGAGCGCTTACATCGGCTCGGTCGTCGCGTATCAAACTGCGCTGGACCAGTTCAAGATCACGTTGAACCTCCCGCTGGGCGTGGACGTGGCGCTGGATGACACCGCGCTCGAAAACCTCCGGCACACCGGCCTGCTGCCCGTGGACACTGGTGAGGAAGCCGCCTTCACCGCCGCCGTGGAGCGGAAGATGGATCTGCTCAACGAGATCGACCGCTTCGAGGACAGCAAACGCAAGATCCTCGTCGCCGCCAACCTGCTCAAGGGCAACCTCACGCTGGTGTCCGGCGTTTCCCTGGGCAACGACGCTGTCAACTACGCCAAGTTCGACGTCTCGCAATACCGGGCCAATGCCGGCGTGCAACTCGACCTGCCCTTCGAGCGCATGCTGCAACGCAACGCCTATCGCACCACCCTCATCACCTTCGAGCGCACCCTGCGTTCCCTGGGCCTCACGCTGGACACCGCCCGCGACTCCATCCGCCAAGGCTTGCGTAACCTAGAACAGCTTCAGCAGAACTACATCATCCAAACCAACGCGCTCGAGCTGGCCAACCGCCGCGTGGCCGTCTCCGACATGCTGCTCCAGGCGGGCCGTGCGCAAACCCGCGATCAACTCGAGGCCCAGACCGCGCAGCTTCAGGCGCAGAACGCCGTGACGCAGGTGCTGGTGGACCATCTCACGGCCCGGCTGCGGTTCCTCGTGGATGTGGGCGCTCTCCGCATTGACGGGGAACAGTGGTGGTTGCGGCCTCAGGCCCTGCCCGCGCCCGGCACCCCTAATCTGCGGGCCAGACCAGCCATCGGCGATCAAGCGGTCGCCCCACCCAATCAAGTCTTCGGAAATTAGCTCATGTTCGCCCGCTGTCTCCAATTCATCCGGCAACGTCCGGCCTGGCTTCTCTTGTTGCTCCTCGCGGTGGTGGGCGGCGTGACCCTGGCTGCGCGGAGCCGCAAGCCGGTCACCACCGTCAACAGCTACTACACCGTCAAGCGGAGCGACTTTCTCGTGTCCCTCGTCGAGGGCGGCACCTTGCGGGCCGTGCAGGAACTCGTCATCCGCAATGAGCTGGAAGGTGCCACCACCATAGTCAGCGTGGTGCCCGAGGGCACTTCGGTGAAGAAGGGGGAGCTGCTCGTGGAGCTGGATGCCTCCAGTCTCAAGGAGAAAATCTCCAACCAGGAAGTCACCGTGCAAAACGCGGACGGCGCCTACGGCAAGGCCAAGGAGGATCTGCAAATTCAAAAACTGACCATGGACGCCTCGGTGCAGGACGCCATCCTCAAGGTCGAGTTCGCCGAGTCCGACTTGGAAAAATACAAGGAAGGCGACTGGCCGCAGCAGAAGCGGGCCATCGAAGCCCGCGTGACCATCTCCCAGGAGGAAATCCAGCGCGCCCAGGACCGCCTGAACTGGACACGCAAGCTCGAAGCCACCGGCTACGCGACCAAGGACGAGCTCAAGGCGGACCAACTCACCGTGAAGCGGCAGGAAATCACCATCTCCCAGGCGGAGGAGGAGCTGAAGATTGCCACCCGCTACGAGTATCCCAAGCGCGTGCGCATCCTCGAAGCCGCCGTCGAGTCCGCCAAGCTGGGCCTGCTCCAGGCCAAGCAGAAGGCCTCCTCCACCATCAAGAGCTACGAGAGTGATGTCACCACCAAGCTCACGACCTTGGAGCTCCAACGGGAGCGCCTCGCCGAAATGAAGAAACAGTTGGAGCTCACCAAGATTTACGCCCCCCAAGACGGCCTGGTCGTCTATGCCACCGGCAGTTCCAGCAGCACCGGCATTCTCATCGAGCAGGGCGCGTCCATCCGTCAGAAGCAGGATTTGATCAAGCTCCCCGACGTGACGCAGATGATGATCGAGGTGAAGGTCCACGAATCCCACGTCCGCCAGGTGAAGCCCCATCTCGGGGCCTACGTGACCATTGATTCCCTGCCCGACAAGCAGTTCACCGGCGTCGTGCGCAAGGTGGCCGTGCTGCCCGACACCACCAGCCGTTACTACAACCCCAACATGAAGGTTTATTCCACCGAGGTGTGGATCAACGAAAGCCTCAACGACATCAAGCCCGGCGTCTCCGGCCGCGCGGAAATCGTGGTCACCAACCTGCCCGCCGTCCTCACCATCCCCATCCAGGCCGTCACCACCGTCAAGGGCCAGCAGGTCTGCTTCGTCCTGCGCGAGGGCAAGGACGCGCCCGTCCCGGTGGAGGTGGGGATGTTCAACGACCGCATGATCGAAATCCGCAAAGGTCTAAAGGAAGGCGACCACGTGCTCCTCTCCGCCCTGGGCAACAGCGACTCCATCTCGCTGGATGGCTCGGTGTTAAACCGCGAGGAGGACGGCACCAACCGCCCGTTGCCGCAGCTTCCACCGCCCACCGAATTCAAGCCGGCAAAGGAAACCTCCCTGCCCCCCGGCGTCCGGCAATCCACCGGCACCAGCGCCACCAAGACCACCGGCGTCAGCCGGACCGAGAAGCCCGAGAAGCCTGCCAAGCCCGTCACTCCGCCCACGTCCGACAAGCCCGCCCGCACCGCCGAACGTCCCGCGCGTGGCACCTCCGGTCCATGAGCGAGCGCGCCATCATCCGCATTGAGCGGCTGGAGAAAATTTACCGGATGGGAGATGTCGAGGTGCGCGCGCTGCGGGGCGTGGACCTCACCATCAACCCCGGCGAATACGTCGCCATCATGGGCGCCTCCGGCTCCGGCAAGTCCACGCTCCTGAACGTGCTGGGCTGCCTCGACCGCCCCAGCGGCGGTAAGTATTTCCTCGGCGGCCAGGACGTGGCGACCATGGACGATGATTCCCTCTCGGCCTTCCGCGGCCGCACGCTGGGCTTCGTCTTCCAGAGCTACAACCTCATCCAGCAGCTCACCGTCATCGAGAACATCCACGTCCCGCTCTTCTATCAGGGCCGGGATCTCTCCGAGTGCCAGGAACACTGTGAACGGCTCGCCCGCATGGTCGGCCTGGGCGAGCGCCTCGACCACCGGCCCAAGCAGCTCTCCGGCGGCCAGCAGCAGCGCGTCGCCATCGCCCGCTCCTTGGTGAACGACCCGCTCCTCATCCTGGCCGACGAGCCCACCGGCAACCTCGACTCCAAGACCGG
>CAIPBN010000581.1 GCA_903863315.1 uncultured Verrucomicrobiota bacterium
CCTGCCCTTCAACTTCCCGCCTTCAACCTTCAACTTCCTCGTATGTTTCTCCTCCAACTCCGCAGTGAACTGGCGAAGCTCTTCGGCAAGAAGCGCACCTACATCGGCTTCGGGGTCTTCCTGCTGGCGCAGAACCTCATGCTGCTGGCCTTCCGTTTCTCGAACTGGCAGAAGGGCACGGCCAAGCTGCTGGAATCCAACGGCTACCTCGCCACCGAGTTCATCTCCGCCCTCACCGTCGCCGTGGTGATGCTCATCCCGCAAATCCTGCTGTTGATGCCACTCTACGTCATGCTGGTGGGCGGCGACCTTGTGGCCAAGGAGGCGGAGGACGGCACGTTGCGCATGATCCTCTCCCGGCCGATTTCACGGTTCCGACTGCTGTTCATCAAGTGGGTCACCGGCGTGATTTTTGCCACCATCCTGGTGATCTCACTCGGCGTGATGGCCTTGCTCTTCGCCAGCTTCTGGTTCGAGTGGAAGGGGATGTTCGTCTTCATCCCGATGCCCGGCGGATCGCCGATTTTCAACGTCCTGGACGCCACTGACGGCCTCAAATTCTATGCGCTGGCGCATGTGATGCTGGCCGTCAACGCCTGCACCATGCTGAGCCTTTCGTTCATGTTCTCGTGCTTCAACATGAAGCCGGCGGCGGCCACCGTCCTCGCGATGTCGTTCCTGCTGCTCAGCCTTGTGATGGAGGCCATGCCGTTCTTCGAGGAGTGGAAGGAGCTTGCCCTCACGCACCATTTCCGCGCCTGGGTGCTGGTGTTCACCAAGCCCATGCAGCTCGCGCAAATGGCCGAGGCGCTTTGCGTGCTGGCAGCGGTGAACGTCACGGCCTTCATCATCGGCACCACCCACTTCCACATGCGCGACATCAAGTCGTAATCCCATGGTCAGCCTCACTGAACTCATGATCCTCGCCGTGGTCATCGCCATTGGCATCGGCTGCTGGCTGGTCTTCAGCCGCAGCTCGAACGAGAAGAAAGATGAGTAGGCACAAGCAAATTGTTTCCGTGGCGGCGACCTCCAGTCGCCGTGTTGGGCGGACGTCACCGTCCCAGGCGGCGACTGCAAGTCGCCGGCACGAAGCTCTTCGCATACGCGCCGCCCGCGCAACCGACGCCCCCGTCATCGCCCGGTTCAACCGCGCGATGGCCTTGGAGACGGAGGCCCGCAAACTCAGCCCGCAACGCGTCCTGCACGGCGTGCGGGCGCTCCTGGCGGATGCGGCGAAGGGCCGCTACTTCGTCGCGGAATGCGACGGCGAGGTCATCGGCCAGACGCTGATCACCTACGAATGGAGCGACTGGCGGAACGGAAATTTCTGGTGGATTCAGAGCGTGTATGTCGCGACTGCGCATCGGGGCCGGGGCGTGTTCAAGGCGCTGCACCAGCACATCCACCAGCTTGCGCGCCGACAAAAGGATGTCTGCGGACTGCGCCTCTACGTGGATGGCCACAACGCCCAGGCCAAAGAGGTTTACGCCCGTCTGGGCTTGGCTCGGACAGACTATGAGCTGTGGGAGGAAGACTTCCACCGCCAGACTGGCTGATCGGGCGAGCGCTCAGCTACGGCTTGGCCGGGACCGTTGGCAACGACAAAGCCAGGGCGGTCGTGGCCCAACCGGCGGCGGTGATGGAGATGAA
>CAIPBN010000582.1 GCA_903863315.1 uncultured Verrucomicrobiota bacterium
GCCAACTGCGGAGAATTTCTTGATTGGACGGCATTGGCCCCGACAGATGGAGATGCACTCCCATATCGGAGTAGTTCAGCACGGACAGGCTGACCTTGCCTGGGGCCATGGCCTTGCCTTGCAGCATACCCAACGGCACAAACGCGTTGAACGGCGCGACTTGGTTCGCCTGCAAACTGAAGCGCCCCAGTTCCTCTGCCACGACGACCGCGTGAACCCGCAGCCGCAACGCAACCGACTGGCCGTCGCGCGTAGTGAGCGCAACGTCCTGCGAGAGCGCGGAGACTTTGCTGACGCGCAGCAGGACTTCGTCGCCCGGCTTGGCAGCGAGTTGGTCGGCGAGCGCTTGGTTCAACACGACGGAGTCCGGCGGAACCGTCGCGAAGGGCGGGGCTTTCGTCGCCAGCTTCCAGAAGTGCTCGTCCACGCCGAGGACGTGAACGCGGTTCGCACGGCGTGCGCCGTCAGCGGAGTTCGCCGTGCCGGGCAGCGCGAGGACGGGCGCGGCCTTGAGATTCGTCGCCAGTTCAGCGCGGAAGAGGCGGTCGCCGGTGGCCATCGCGGCCTCGATTTTGCCGAGCCTTGCCAGCGCCATGTCGCGCAGGCTGCCGCGCACGGAGTCGCCCACCAGCAGCGCGCCGATGAGGATGGCGCTGCCCAGCGTCGCGCCCAGCAGCACGCCCAGATGCGCGCGCGCGTGAAAGCGCAGGCTGCGGAGGATGAGCGTGCGGAGGGTCATGGCGTTATGGAGTGCGGTGACTTGTCACCGCTTTCCGCAGGCGACTTGTCGCCGTCGAGGTCAGTGGCGCGTGCTTGCGCCGAAGCCGCCTCGGCTCGCGCCAGCCGAGTGACGTCCATCTCGCCTCCGCCTTTCGACAATCTGACGGCGACAAGTCGCCTCGCGAAAGCGGCGAGAACTCGCCGCACTCCAAAGCGCGCGCTGTCGGTCGCCCTTGCGCGGGCCTGATGCGTGCCTTCTCCAATTCAGAAGTCATCTTCCACCTCCAGACGGTCAGTCTTGAAACCGTAGATGGTCTGCACCATCGCGGTCGTGGCGACGCGCTCAAACCACGCGGCGGAGCACCACCGATACTGGTTCGCCACCGACACCAGACCGTGGTGAACGGCGTTTTGATGCACGTAGTTCAGACGCGCCAGATAGGCGCGCTCGTAGGTAAGCTTGGTGTCACGGAAGTTCTGCCAGACTTGGCGGCCCGGCGTCTGGTCGAGCTTGTTCAGCTCGCGTGCGGCGTCCGCGTGGAGGTGCTTGAGGAGCTTGCCGAGATCGGCCGAATCAGGACACCCGCGGGCGACGAAGTGGTAGTGGTTTGCAAAGACGGCCCACGCCTCGATTTGCCAGTGGTAGAGGTTCGCTTTGGCAAGCAGGTGATGTTCGAGGAGGGAGAGGCGCGTGTCGTCGGCGAACAGACGAACTTTGTGGAGCGTGCCAGCAGTGACAAAGTAGATGCCATGTTCGGTGAGCTTGTGAACGGGTGCGTGCGGCCAGGGCTTGGTGGGCGGACGCAGACTGGCAGCCGAAGTGATGGCCGGTGCCCAATTGGACTTCGACGGCGACGAGTCGCCTGCGGAAAGCGGTGACAAGTCACCGCACTCCACAGCGCGCAGCGGGCCGACGGCTAATTTCTCCGAATTCATGCAGGCATTTGCGTCAGCACTCCGTCGCGCAGTTCCAGCACGCGGCCCATGCGTTTCGCCAGCTCGGGGGCGTGGGTGACGACGATGAGCGCGGTGCCTTGCTCGCGGTTGAGGTCGAGGAGAAGCGCGGCGAGCGAGTCCGCGGTGGCGCGGTCGAGCGCACCGGTAGGCTCGTCGGCGAGGAGGAGCTTGGGCTGGTTGATGAGCGCGCGGACGACGGCGCAGCGCTGGCGCTCGCCGCCGGAGAGCTGGCCGGGCCGGTAGTTCATCCGCTCGGCGAGGCCGACGCGGGTGAGGAGCTGCTTGGCACGGTCCATCGCCTGCGTGCGGCTCGTGGCATCACCCGACGCGAGTGTGGGGACGAGGATATTCTCCAGCACGGTGCATTGCGGGAGCAGATGATGGGACTGGAAGATGAAGCCAATCTGCCGGTTGCGCGCGGCCGCGAGGGCGAGTTCGTCGAGGGTGTCGAGGCGCTGGCCGTCGAGGAAGAGTTCGCCGGAGTCGGGCAGGTCGAGCGTGCCGATGAGGTTGAGCAAGGTGCTCTTGCCGCAGCCGCTCGGCCCGACGATGGCGACGGTCTCGCCGCGCGCGACTTCGAGCGAGAGGCCGCGCAGCACGGGCAGGTCGCCGCCCGCCGCGCCGGGGTAGCGCTTGGTGACGTTCGCGAGGCGGAGCAAGGGAGCGGGCGCGGACATGAAGAGATATTGGCGTGCGAATGAGCGAGTGCCAAAGAAAAACCCCGCCGGCTTGCGCGGGCGGGGTTTTCGGAAAACAGCTTGGGCGATTAACGCTTGCTGAACTGGAAGCGCTTGCGGGCGCCGGGCTGGCCATACTTCTTGCGCTCGCGCTTGCGCGGGTCGCGGGTGAGCAGGCCTTCAGCCTTGAGCGGAGGACGCAGGGCGACATCCACGGTGAGCAGCGCGCGGGCAATGCCGTGACGAACGGCACCGGCCTGGCCGTTGGGGCCGCCACCCTGCACGTTGACGCGGATGTCAAACTTGCTGATGGAGTCGGTGACTTTCAGCGGCTGCACGACGGCGGCGCGCTGGTCCTCGGTGAGGAAGTATTTCTCCATCGGGCGACCGTTGATGACGATCTTGCCCGAACCAGAGGCGAGGCGAACGCGGGCGACAGCAGTCTTGCGGCGTCCGGTTCCGAGGTGTTCCTGAGTGGCGGCCATGTGGGAGTGGGGTGCGTTGGTGGTTGGAAAAGACTAGTGCTTGATTTCGAGCTTGGCGGGCGTCTGGGCGGTGTGCGGATGCTTGTCGCCGGCGTAAACCTTGAGCTTGGTGTGGAGGCTGCGTCCGAGGCGGCCCTTGGGGAGCATGCCTTTGACGGCGTGCTCGATAAGGAGCTCGGGACGGCGGGCGCGGCGTTGGGCGACGCTCTCGAAGCTCTCGCCGCCCTTCCAGCCGGAGTAGGTCATGAACTGCTTGTCCTGCTCCTTCTTGCCGGTGAGGACGACCTTCTCGGCGTTGATGACCACGACGAAGTCGCCGGTGTCAAGGTGCGGGGTGAAAGTGGGGCGGTGTTTGCCGCGGATGATGGTGGCGACGCGCGTGGCGAGGCGACCAAGGACAACTCCGTTGGCGTCCACGACGTGCCACTTGCGGTTGTCCAGCGAGGCTTGGGCGTTCGGCAAAAATGTTTTCATTACAGTTTCCCCGTAAAGGGAGCGCAGAAAGTAACAAACGGCTCCGTGTCGTCAATAGCTCATTTCCTGCTGCCACCGGTCGCGCGTCCTGCGGCCGGTTCCAGGCCTTCATCCGCCAGCAAACACGGGGCGGAAGTGGGCCTCGGTCAGGATGCGGGCAACCTCCGCGCGCTTGTCGCCCTGGATCTCAATCTGACCGTCCTTCACCGTCCCGCCGGTGCCGCAGGCTTTTTGCATGGCCTTGGCCAGTTGCTCTTTTTCCGGAAGGCCGATGCCGATGAAGCCCTTGACCACCGTGACGGTCTTGCCGCCGCGGCCGGCTTTCTGCCGGACAATGTCCACGCGCCCGCGGTTCTTTTTGGCGGGCGTGGCTGGTTCGCTGGAAGCGTCCGGCGTGCGTGCGGGGGAATGTTCAGGAGCCGGGGGGAGTCCGGTGCTGGACAGGGCGGCGAAGGGATTGTGACCAAGGCTCTGTCCGCCGTCGGTTGGGATGCGTTTGGAGTTGCTCATGCGTGGGGAGGGACACGGGTTGGCAAGGTGCGGAGACGGCGGCGTTCAGTTGCCGGGGGACCAGGAAGAGTTGTCGAGCAACTGGATTCCCGGGGCCGTGAAGGCGATGCGGCGCTCGCGAAAAAGTTTTCCGAGCGCCTGCTTGAAGGCCTTCTTGCTGACGCCGAAGGCTTCGCGGATTTGTTCCGGCGAGCTGTCGTCGTCGAAGTCGAGACGGCCGCCGCTGTGCTCCAAGGCCTGCTCGATTTGCTCGGTGAGCGAGGCCACGCGCTGATAGCCGGAGGCGTCCAGGCTCAGGTCGAGCTTGCCGCCCTCGCGGATGGCCCGCACGAAGCCGTTGAGCACTTGGCCGGTCTTCAGCGGAGCCGAGAGGTTGCTGTGATAGAGCAGGCCGGGATGCGCGTTCTCCACAATGGCATTGTAGCCCAGCGGGGTCTTGCCCGTGATGATGAAGCGGACGGGATCGCCCTCGCGATAGTCTGGCATCTCGTTGCTCAAGTGGCGGTTGAGCCGCGCGCTGGCGATGATGCGGTCGGTCTTCGGATCCAGACAGACCACGACGACCACCTGCTGGCCCGCGCGCAAGGGGGCACCCTGCTCGCGGAAGGGCAGCAGCAGGTCCTTGGGCAAGCCCCAATCCAGGAACGCGCCGATCCGCGGGTTGACCTCCTTGACGCGCAGGCAGGCAAATTCCCCGACCTGGGCCAGCGGGTGCTCGGTGGTGGCGATGAGGCGGTCCTCGGAATCGCGGTAAATGAAAACCTCCAGCCGCTCCTGCTCGGCATGGTCGTGCGGGACATAGCGGCGGGGCAGCAAAATCTCACCGAGTTCCTCGCCATCCAAGAAGAGTCCGGTGGTGGATTCCCGGACGACGGAGAGCAGGTTGCGTTTACCAATTAATGCCATGCGGGCACAGCCTACCCGGGCTTGGGCATCGACGGGAGCAAAATGCAACCGGCCGGCCGACCGCGAGCTGCGCCTTCATGCGAGTTGAAGCCAGACCCGAGTCTCGCCTCGCTCAGTAAGTGGCCCGGCCACCGGACAGATCGAAGACGCTGCCGGTGCTGAACGAGCAGTCGTCCGAGCACAGCCAGGCGACCATGGCCGCGGCCTCGTCCACCTTGCCGAAGCGGCCCATGGGGATCTTGGAGAGCATGTAATCAATGTGGAACTGCGACACCTGCTTGAGGATGTCCGTCTGGATGACGGCGGGGGTGATGCAGTTGACGAGGATGCCCTCCTTGGCCAGTTCCTTGCCGAGGGATTTGGTGAGCCCGATGACGCCCGCCTTGGCCGCGCTGTAATGGGAGGCGGCGGGATTGCCCTCCTTGCCGGCGATGCTCGCGATGTTGACGATGCGCCCGTAATGCTTCTCCAGCATGATGGGCACCACCGCGCGGCAGACGTAGAAGACGGCGTTGAGATTGGTGTTCACCACGGCGAGCCACTGCTCCGGCGTGTATTCCCACAGCTTGGCGTTGGCTCCCGCGATGCCCGCGTTGTTCACCAGCAACTCGATGGAGCCGAGCTGCTGTTTCGTGGCGGCGGCGGCGGCGCTCACTGCGGCGGGGTCCGTGAGATCCACGGTCTGCGTGGTCACGGTGCCGAGGGTGGAAAGTTTCTGGCTCGCGTCCTTCAGGGCCTCGGCGTCGCGGTCCCACAGGCACACGCTGGCCCCGGAGTGCAGCAGGCGGGTGGCGATGGCGAAGCCGATGCCGCGCGCGCCACCGGTGACGATTCCGTGTTTGCCCTTCAAGTCGAGTTGGTTCATGGGCCGCTTGGTTAGCGACTCACGCGGCGGCGGACAAGCAACTTCTGTTCGTCGTCGGACGGGCGGGCTACTCGTTGATGCCGCAGTGGGAATAGTCCGGCAGGATCTCCGGGCCCGCGAGGAACGCCTCGGCAAGGTCTGCGGTCCGGGGAATTCCCAAGCCTGACGGCGCGGACATCGGGTCCATGTGGAGAAATGGCCAGGCCGCTTTTGCCGTGTGGAGGTATTCGGGGGTGCTGGACGCGACTTCGCTCAGCTTGTCTTTCCATCGCGTGGTCATGGCCGCAACGCTATCCACCGCCGGTCTCCTTGCCCATTGGTGACCGCCCTAAATCGCGCTAGTCGTCCTGCCTAGGCGGCTAAGGAAAATGCCTGCTCGATGCCGGAGGGGTGGAAACGACTGCGCTGCGCGGTTACGTGGGTTGCGATTCCACCCAGCGGACGGCGTAGTGGACCAGTTCGGGGCTGGTGGTGAGCTGGAGCTTGGCCTTGATGTTCACGCGGTGGACTTCCACGGTCTTGACGCTGAGGTGGAGCTGGTCGGCGATTTCCTTCGTGCTGCGGCCCCGGCCGATGAGCTGGAAGACCTCGAACTCGCGGTCGGAGAGGCTTTCCACCGAACTGGTGGCCTCGGCGGCGCGGCGGCCGGTGAAGGCGTTCATGATGCGCGCGGACATTTTCTCGCTGACGAACACCTTGCCTTCCAGCACGGCGCGGATGCCGTCCATGATGCGCTTGCCGCCTTCCTGCTTCATCACGTAGCCGCGTGCGCCGGCTCGCAGGACGCGCTCGGCGTAGAGCGATTCGTCGTGCATGGAGAGGACGAGCGTCGCCAGGCCGGGCGCGAGCGACTGGATGTCCTTGATGGCTTCGAGGCCGCTCTTGCCGGGCAGGGAGATGTCCATGAGCACAAGGTCTGGCCGGAGCGATTCGATGGCCTGCATGGCTTCGCGGGCGTCGGCCGCCTGGGCGCAGACGGCCAGGTCGGGCTGGGCGGTGATGAGGGCGGCGAGGCCGTCGCGCATCATCGGGTGGTCGTCCACGATGAGAATGTTCTTCCGCGTGGGGGCGGCGGTTTTCTTTGGCTTCGCTTTCACGGGGTGGGCTGGTTTCTGGAAGGGGGTGTGGACTGGTGCACGGAGCAGGCGACGGTGGTGCCATGTTGCTCGCCACGCTGCACGACGACGGAGCCGCCGATCATCCCGGCGCGGTATTGCATGATGCGCAGGCCCGCGCCGGTGCGGGGTGGCGTGGCCGGGATGCCGACGCCGTTGTCCTTCACGGCGAGGAAGACGCGGTTGGACTGGGCGGCGAGGCCAATCTCGATGCGCGTGGCGCGGCCGTGCTTGATGGCGTTGCTCACGGCCTCCTGCGCGATGCGGTAGAGGTGTGTGGCGGTGGTGTTGTCGTGAACCTGCACGGCATGGTCGCAGCGAAAGGAGCAGTTCACGCCGAACATCTTGGTGGTGGCGTGGGCCAGCTCCTGGAGCGCGGACATCAGCCCCTCGGATTCCAGCACCACGGGGCAAAGCCCATGGGCCAGCATCCGGGTCTGCGTGATGGCCTCGCGGACGTGCGCGGCAATCTGGCCGGCTTGCGCGGAATGTTTCTTCGACTTGCGGGCCAGCGCCTGCTCCAGCACCTGGCTCATCAGCTCGATGCCGGCTAGCTGCTGGCAGATGCCGTCGTGAAGATCCTGCCCGATGCGCCGCTGCTCCTGCTCGCTGATGTTGAGGACTTCCTGCTCAAGGCGGCGGCGCTCGGTGATGTCGAGCATCGTGCCGACAATCTTGCGCGTCGGGCCGCCGTTGAGCACCACCTCGCTGGAACTCAGGATGTGCCGCACCTCGCCGTCCGGGCGGACAATCCGATACTCGAACTTCCACCCGTGTGCGTGCTGGATGCCCTCCGCGATGGTCGCCCGCACCCGTGCGCGGTCATCAGGATGGACGTGCAGGCTGAAAAACTCGTCCGACAACGGTTCTAGGATTTCCGGCTGCACCCCCAGGATGTGTAACACCTCGTCGGACCAACTCACTTTCGGAGGCGATGTCAGTTCGATGTCGTAGCCGCCGAGATTGGCGATGTGCTGGGCACGCGCGAGCAGCGCCTCGCTGCGGCGCAACGCCTCCTCGGTCGCGGCGAGCCGGTGCTCGCGCTCGATTTGCGCCAGCGCACGCTGCACCACGGCGGGAACTAGGTCGAGGAACTGCGCGTCCTTGACGAGGTAGTCCAGCGCGCCGCGCTTCATCATCTCCACCGCCACGCGCTCGTCGCCCTGGCCGGTGATGACGATGAACGGAACGGTTCGTTCCGCTGCCTCTAGTTGATTGATGAGCTCGCGGCCTTCGAGATCCTGCAGCTTCAAGTCGAGCAGGAGCAACTTGGGCCGGTGCTGCCCCAGCCAGACGAGCGCGTCTGCGCCGGAACTGGCGGAAGCAGTGGAGTGGCCGGCGCGCTTGAGCGTGCGCTCGATCAGGCGGGCCAGCCCAAGATCGTCATCCACGACAAAGACGGTCGTGGGCGAGGATTCGGGCGGACGAACAGGCACGCGGAGTTCATAACCAGTCTGCTTTCGATTGGGTAGCTCTTCCTCGCCTTCACCCGCGCAGAGTTCCATCACGAATTGGACCAGCGATTGGCAATTCGCTTGTATCCCGTTGCCTGTGACGATTGGAGTCTGCGTTGAGTAACAGCCCGCCGACGCGGGCTCCGGAACGGGAAATGAAACCAACCAGAAGGATCCACCTATGAATGCCGCCGAAGTGAACACCGACAAGCTGGTCACCGATCTCAAACGAATCGTCAGCGACTCTGAGCTGCTGCTGCACGATTCAAAAGACGTCGCGGGCGAGAAAGCCCACGAAATGCGCGTGCGCCTGACCGAGGCGATGGAGTCCGCCAAACGCGCGTGCCACCGGCTGGAAGAGAAGGCCATCGAGGGTGCCAAGGCCGCCGATCGAACGATCCGCGAGCATCCGTATCAATCCATCGGCGTCGCGTTTGGCCTGGGCCTGCTCATTGGCGTGCTCGTCACGAGAAAGTGAACGCGCATGAGCGAAGCCACTGAAACCAAACCGGGCGTCTGGGCCTCGCTCAAGCGCGGTCTCGACGCCCTGCTCGCCACCACCCACAACCGCGTCGAACTGTTCGTCGTCGAGTTGCAGGAGGAGAAGTGCCGGCTGGTCGAAGTCATCGTGTGCGCCGCCGCCGTGGTGGCGTTGGGCCTCATGTCCCTCTCGCTGGTGACGCTCACCGTTGTTGTGCTTTGCTGGGAGAACGGCCTCCTGGCCGCGCTCGCCAGCCTCAGCATCGTGTCTCTCATCGGCACCGCCGTGGTCTGGCGTGCCTTGCAGGCGCGCTTGAAGGCCAGAAGCGCGTTCGCCAGCACGCTCGACGAACTCAAGAAGGACCGCTCATGTTTGGAAACCGAGAACTAGCTGAGTGCCAGGCGCGGAGAGCCGGACTGCTCCGGCAAAGCGCAGCGAACCGGCAGGCGCTGGTCGGGGTGGCGCGGGATCTCCAGCCGGTTGTCGCCTGGGTGGACGTGGGGGTCGCGGTTGCCCGCAAGGTGCGAAGTGCCTTGAGCGCGCTGGCCCCGCTGCTGTCACTCTGGGGTTCGCGGAAGTCGGAAACCCCCCGGCTTCCTCGGCAAGCTCGCCGGGGCTGTTTCCATTGGGCGCTCACTGGCGGCGCTGTGGAAGAGCTGGCGTTAAGGCTTGCCGTTGATGTCCGGCACCTGCACGAGCGAGATGAACAGGCCGAGCTGCTTGATGGCCTCGGAGAACTTGTCGTAGTCCACCGGCTTGACGATGTAGTTGTTGCAGCCCAGCTCGTGGCAGTGCGCGACCTCGCGCGGATCCTCCGTGGTGGTGAGCATGATGGTTGGCAGCTTGCGCAGCCCAAGGTCTGCCTTCACCTGCCGCAGCACCTCCACGCCGTCCACCTTGGGCATGCGGATGTCGAGCAGCAGCAGATACGCCGTGTCCGTCCGGCGGTGCGGGCCGGAACCGCGGCAGAAGAGGAAATCGAGGATGGCCTGGCCGTCCTCGAACCGCAGGGTGTTGTTGTTCAGGCCCACGCGCCGGAGGTTCCTCTCGATGAGCAACGCATGACCGGCGTCATCCTCGGCAATGAGAATCACAACTTCTTTGGTCACGAGCGACATTCAAGCCCCTCAGTTCGGTGGTGGACAAGCAAGTTCTGCATTGCCAAGGCTGCGCCCAGCCAGCGCTGCTGACAAGGTTGGAACCGGCCGTCCACCCGCGCGGCGAGGGCATGGGCGCAGCGGGTGGGAAGCAGGCGATGCCGCCGTGCGGCGCGCTGGCCCGGTCCCCATAAACCAGGATCGCATTGAAAAGTTCGCCGCTGTTCATGCCCAAGCCGTCCCGGTTGGTGTCGGTCCACTTGGTTGTCATGGCGGTGAAGCTAGGCAACGCACGAATGGCTGACCATTGGTTGTCTCCCTGAATCGCAATAACCGTCCCGCCTAGCCCGCTAAGGGAAACGCCTAGCCCAAACAAAGCTGAACCTTCTCGTCTTCGGGTGTTCGAGCGGGATGCTTCGTGCTATGCGGCAGAGAAAACGGGCTTCAGCGGGCACACGTTTTTTGCCGCCGAAGCCCGCTGCAGCCTCACACGAGGCCGCTAGAGCTTGCCCTGGTGCTCAGAACGACTCCACCAGCTTGTAGAGCCGCAGGCCAGCGCCGTTGGCCGCCGGGTCCACGATCTTGAGCGCGCCGTTCTCGATCACCAGCGCGTTGGACAGCAGCGTCCATGCACCGCCGAGATCGCTGGTCACATGCACCTCATACCGCGCGGCCCGTTCTGCCGTCACCGGAGTGCCGTCGCTGTTGACCACCACGAGGCGCAACGAACCATCCGCCGCCCGTTCCAGGCCGGCGGCCTTGAGGCCGGGAGGCAGGATGAGGTTGAAACTGCCACCCACGAAGCTCGCGCCGAGCACGTTTGCGCTCACGTCCGCGACTTCACGAGCCACCGGCGAATCACCCGTCACGCTGATGGCCGTGCTGCCGGTGCCCGTGACGTTGAAGGTCAGCGTGATGATGTCGCGCGTGCCGGCGGCGATGCCGGAGCCGGCGGGCATGACCAGCACGAGGCCCACGCGACCGGCGGCCGCCTTCGCGTTGTTCACCATCAGGGAGCCACCGTTTGCGCCGCTGCCCACGGTGGCGTTGACGAACGTCATTACCGTCGGGTCGAAGCTCAGGCTCAGGATCACGCCCGCTTCGTTTCCCTGCGCGTCGAGTTGGATGCTGACCGTGTTGGCGCGACCGGCGACGAGGTTACCCCCTGCGACGCGCACCACTCGGCTGCCTGCTGACATACGCGTGCTGCTGGCCGCCAGTGAGGCGGCCTGCAAGGTCGGCCCGCCGGCGGGCGTGGCGGGGTCCAAGCCCGCTGCGTAGCGCAGCGTCTGGACGAGGTCAATGAGCGTCACCCGCCCGTCACCCAGCGTGCCGCGCGGCGCACAGTCGGCGCGCTGGAATTCGCCATTGGCAGCAAAGTCCGTGATCACATCCCACCCCGCCACAAACCGGGTGAGCTGCACCGCGTCGCTCACCGTCACCGCGCCACTGCCGGTCGTGCGCGGGGCGACATCGCCCTCCAGCGGCGGCACCGCGATGATGGTCACGGAGCCGGGCACGTAGCTCACATGCGGGATGGCGCTCGCGTTCGTGTCGGACACCTGCTGCATAATCACCGCGCTGCTGAAACTGATCGGCGTGTTTGTGGGGGCCGTGCCGATGGGAGCCTGGAAGGACAGCCGCACCATCACGTTGGTGCCGGCGGTAAAGTTGGAGCCGGCGGGTTTGGTGACGATGATGCCCACGTTGTTCATCATCCCCCCATAAGGCTCGCTCCAATTCAGAGTCAATCCGCTCCCAGGTTCCACCGCCATGCTCATGAAGACCAACCGCGGCCGGTCGTAGGTGACCGTGAACGACAGACCGCCTTCATTGCCAATCCCGGCCAGACTGATAGGCACCTCGACGGTCGTGCCGGCGATCACGGTGGGTGACTCGCTCACGAATATCTTCACCGAGGCAAATGTGATGGTGAAGGTCTGCCAGCCGCTGGTGTCAGCGCCGCCGTTGGCCGTGCCACCATTGTCAACGACCCGCACGCCAACTGTGATCACGCCGGACGCGGTAGGCTCGGGAGTGAACTCCAGCGTGCCGTCGGCCAGGAGCACCGGCTGGTCTATGAACAAAGCGGGGTTACTGTTGGTCCGCTCGAACGTGATCGTCTGGCCCGCTTCATTCGCCGGACCGGCCGAGCGGTTCATCACCCAGTTGGGCCGCACGACGACACCGCCGTCACCCGGAAACACCGTCACGTTCATGCTGCTCAAGCTGAAGCTCGGCGCGTCGTTCACCGGCGTGACGATGATCGTGAAGGTCTGCGGCGCGGAATTACTCACGCCGGGCGCGCCGCCATTGTCCACGGCGATGACGGTCACAATGGCCGAGCCGTTGGCGTTCGTGGCGGGCGTGAAGGTGAGCGTGCCGTTGGCCGCAATCGCGGGCTGCACGAGGAAGAGCGCGTTGTTGTCATTCGTGACGTTGAAGCTGATCGCTTGCGAAGCCGCCTCGGACAAACCAGCGCTGATGTTCCGGGCCATGCCCACCAAGGTCTGCGGTCCCGCGTCTTCCAGCACCGTGACCTGCGGACTGCCAGTGGCGTCGGCCAGCGCGACAGAATGGTAATAGCCGGCACTGACGGCCACCACCCCGCTCAGACCGACGGGCACGCTCGTCTGTCCCTCTTGGTTGCGGCCCCATGCGACCACGGTTCCGTCCGCCTTGAGCGCCAGGTTGTGCTCGCCGTTCGCCGTGATGGCCATGACGCCGGCTAGTCCCACCGGCACTTCACTAAGCCCGGTCCCGGTGTTGCCGCTGCCGAACGTGTTGCGTCCCCAAGCCACGACCGTTCCATCGGACTTCAACGCCAGCGCGTGCTGCCCACCGGCGGCGATGGCCACGACATTGCTCAATCCCGCCGGCACCTCGGTCTCGTGATAGGTGTTCTCCCCCCACGCGGCCACCGTGCCGTCATTGAGTAGCGCCAGACTGAACTCGTGGCCGGCCTCCACCGCCACCACCCCGTTCAAGCCCGGTGGCACGGTGGCCTGCCCGACATTGTTGGCTCCCCAAGCCACCACCGTTCCATCGTTCCGCAAGGCCAGGTTGTGATAGACCCCGGCGGAAATGGCCACGACCCGGTTCAGGCCAGCGGGCACATCCGCCTGACCCAATTGGTTTCGTCCCCACGCGACGACCGTCCCATCGCTCTTCAGCGCGAGACTGTGGTCGCCGCCAGCGACCACGGCCACCACGCTGTTCAACCCACCTGGAACCGTTGCTTGACCGAAGTCATTCCGCCCCCACGCGACCACGGTCGCGTCAGCCTTCAGCGCCAAGGTGTGATCCGCGTTGGCGGACAGGCCCACCGCCCGCAGCGGCGCGCCCGGCACGGTGATCTGGCCATAGTTGTTTTTGCCCCACGCGACGACGATCCCCTCCCTACCCGACGGCGAGAGCGAGAAACCCGGCGCGTCATTCACCGGCGTGACCGTCATCGTCACCGTGGCGGCTGCTGAAGAAAGGCTGCCGTCGGAGGCCGTCACCGTGAAAGTCTTGGCCCCGTGGTCATTCGCGACGGGCACGTAAGTCAGGTTCCCCAAGCCTGCGGCCGGGATCACTTGGCCGGGCGTCACGTCCACCCCGGAAAGTTTCAGGATGCCCGTCGCCGGCAGGGTGACCACCGTGAGGCTCGCCAGCGGCGTGCCTTCCACATCGCTGTAGGCCTCGGTGAAGTTCACAGCGGCGAAGGTCAGCGCGGTGTCCTCCGTGCCACTGACCCCGATTGCCGCCAGCACCGGCGCATCGTTCACCGGCGTGACGGTGATGGTGAAGGTCTGCGGGGCGCTCGTGTCCACCCCGGGCAGACCGCCGTTGTCACGGGCAATGATGGTGACGTTGGCCGAGCCGCTGGCGTTCGGGGCGGGCGTGAAGGTGAGCGTGCCGCTCGTGCTGATACCAGGCTGCATGAGGAAGAGCGCGTTGTTGTCGTTCGTCACGGTGATGCTCACGATCTGCGACGACTCGTTAGTCGGGCCGGCCCGGGTTGGGGACGTGAAACCGGCGATGCTCTGCGGACCAGCATCCTCATTCACAACCTCGACCTGTTGAACAGGTGTGATCGCGCTGGCCAAGACCGGGAGCCACGAGCCATCTCCGCTCCAGCTAAACTCCTGGCCAAACTGCCCCCCCAGCGTCACGGCCCTTCCAGACCCAACTGGAAACACCGTGACGCTGGCATCATTCCAGCCGACGCCTTCGCGCTGATAGATGACACGAGCGTTGGGTGGGAGGGAACTGATCGCATAGGATTGCTGATCATTGGCCCAGAGCCAGGGCGGGTCGTCGGCGAAGGGAGTGCCAGCCGCCGTTGCCGCTTGTGTGCTGACAGCGAGCAGCCGATAGGGGACGAGCGAGTAGCCGAAAACGGCATTCAACAGATCGGCGGACTGAACAAGCGGTATATGGTTGCCCATGACCACGAGCACGCCGCCCGTGTGCACGAAGTTCGAGATGCTCGCGAGCGCGGCGACGCTCAACGACGGGGCCAGCGGGGTGTGCATGGAGGGCACCACGATCACCGGGTAAGCACCGACGACGCTGGCGAAGTCGGTGAAGGGAACCACGGTCACACCGAGGTTGGTCAGCAGCGTGCCGCCCTGCAGATTGCCATATACGAAACTGGTGTCGGCAAAGTAGGCGACCGCCGTGGGCCGCGGTTGCAGCACTAGGAACGGCGCATCATTCACCGGTGTCACGGTGAGCGCGAAGGTGTTCGTGATCGTGTCCACGCCGTCATCGGCCGTGCCACCGTTGTCCTGCGCGATGACAGTAACCGTGGCGATTCCAGTGGCGTTGGTGGCCAGCGTGAAGGTGAGC
>CAIPBN010000583.1 GCA_903863315.1 uncultured Verrucomicrobiota bacterium
AACTCTTGAACGAACAGGCCGAGTGAAAACCCCCGCCGCCATCTTGGTTCAACAACGCCAGCCGCTCGTCTTGGACGAGGTGGAGCTGCCACCGCTCGGTTTCGGACAGGTGCTGGTGGACATCCGCGTCAGCCGCATCTGCGGCTCGCAGATCGGCGAGATCGACGGGGTCAAAGGTCCGGATCGCTGGCTGCCACATCTGCTGGGACATGAAGGCGGTGGAATCGTGCAGGAGGTCGGCCCCGAAGTCCGACACGTTAAGCCAGGCGACCGAGTGGTGCTGCACTGGCGACCAGGGGTGGGCATCGAGTCGCGCGGCCCGGTCTATCGTTGGGGCCAGCGCACTGCGAATGCCGGCTGCATCACCACCTTCAATCGCTACAGCGTGGTCTCCGAAAACCGGCTCACCGTGGTCCTGCCGGACACGGATTTCGAGGTGTGCTCCTTGCTGGCTGACACCCTCACGACCGGCTTCGGCGTCATAAACAATGACGCGCACGTGAAACTGGGCGAGTCGGTGGTCATCATCGGTTGCGGTGGAATTGGCCTCGGCGTCGTGCTAGGTGCCAAACTGGCCGGAGCGCATCCCATCATTGCCGTGGATTTGCATGACCACAAGCTGGCCAAGGCGCGCGAGTTCGGCGCCACCCACACCATCAACTCCACCGGCCAGGACTTCGTCACTGCCGTGCGCGACATCCTGGACGGGGTGCCGCCCGATGTGGTGGTGGACGGAACCGGTTTGCCCGCCGTTTTGGAAAAGGCCTTTCCACTGGCAGCCTCCACAGGTCGCGTGGTGATTTTCGGCGTGATGGCTCACGACCGAAAACTGTCGCTCAACACCCTGCCCTTGCATTTTGGCAAACAGTTGACCGGCTCCCACGGGGGCAGCAGCCGGCCGGCGGAGGACATCCCACGCTACCTGCGGATGATGCGGGATGGCCGTTTTGATCCGCGCGGCATGGTTTCCCACCGGATTCCTCTTGAGCAGGTGAATGACGGGATCGCCAAGATGCGCTCCGGTGAAGTCATTCATTGCATGATTCACTTCTGAAGCAGGATGCCCATGCCCGCCCTCCCCTCAGATTTTCCAACTACCCAGGTGCCCTTCAACGCATCCGCGGCGGAGCTGGACCTGCTCACGCGACAGCTACGCCTCAAGCTGGTGCAGATGTCTCATGCGGCCGGCACGCCCCACCTCGCCTCCGCGCTTTCCTGCGTCGAGATTCTGGTGGCCGCTTACTGGCGAGTGCTGCGCATTGACCCGGCAAACCCCGGCGACCCCGGACGCGATCGTTTCATTCTGAGCAAAGGCCACGCGGCATCTGTGCTCTATGCCGCACTCGCGGCGCGGGGCTACTTCCCGCCAGCACTGCTGGACGGCTTCGGCCACCATGGCAGTCCCCTGGCTGAACAGCCTGCTCCGGGCTGCGCCCCGGGCGTGGAACTGGCCACTGGTTCGCTGGGCCACGGCTTGCCTGTCGGCATCGGCATGGCGCTGGCTACTGGCATCCAGCAGCGGGATTACCGGGTGTTCGTGACGATGAGCGACGGCGAGTGCAATGAAGGCTCCGTCTGGGAAGCGGCCATGTTCGCCCCGGCCCAGCAGCTCGCCAAGCTGGCGGTCATTGTTGACTACAACAAATGGCAGGCCACCGGACGCAGCAATGAGGTGATGTCCCTCGCGCCGCTGCACAAGAAGTGGGAAGCCTTCGGCTGGAACGCCTGCGAGGTGGACGGCCATGACTTGAACGCCGTGGCGCAGGCCATGGGCCGCGTGCCGGACGGCAGCGGCAAGCCAGTGGCCATCATCGCGCACACCGTCAAAGGCAAGGGGATTTCCTTCATGGAGGACGACAACAACTGGCACTACCGAATCCCGAAGCCGGAGGAAGTTGCCGCCGCCAAACAGGAGCTGGGGCTCGCATGAGAAACGCCTTCGCCAAGCAAATCACCCGGCTAGCGCAGCAGGACGAGCGCGTGGTGTTGCTTTCCGGTGACATCGGCAACCGCCTGTTCGACGATTTCAAAGCCAAGTGTCCGGGCCGGTTCTTCAATTGCGGCGTGGCCGAGGCGAACATGATCGGCATGGCGGCCGGCATGGCCATGAGCGGCTTGAGGCCCTTCTGCTACACCATCACGCCCTTCATTACCTACCGGTGCATGGAGCAGATTCGCGTGGATGTCTGCTACCACGACGTGCCCGTAGTCATCGTCGGCACCGGCGCAGGGCTGGCCTACGCCTCGCTTGGAGCCACCCATCACTCCTGCGAGGAGATGGGTATGTTGCGTCTGCTGCCTGGGCTGAGCGTGGTTGCCCCTGCCGACGCCCATGAGGTCAACGGTGCGCTGACCGCCGCGTTACAGCACCAGCACCCCGTTTACATCCGCATTGGCAAGAAGGGTGAACCGTTGGTGCATGCCGCTCCGCCTGCGTTCACGCTGGGCAAGGCCATCGAACTGCGTGATGGCAATGAAGTTGCGCTGCTGTCCACCGGCACCGTTCTGCCCGAGGCCCTGGCGGCGGCGGACTTGCTGGCGAAAGCGGGCATCTCCGCCCATGTGTCCAGTGTCCACACCGTGAAGCCGCTCGATCTCGACCTGCTCACCAAATTGTCGGCCGGTTGCAAACTCATCGTGACCATTGAGGAGCACAGCATCCTCGGCGGTCTGGGGGGCAGCGTGGCCGAGTGGCTGGCCGAACGCACAGGTCCACGCGCGCGCCTGGTGCGCTGCGGCACGGCGGACGAGTTTCTGCACGAGACCGGCGAACAGGAACAGGCCCGTGAGCACTACGGTCTGACCGCGCAGGCCATCGCCGAGCGAGTCAGACAAGAATTGCAACGATGCAATTGAACCTCCCGGAGTCCAGGTGGCGATCCCGCTGGCTCCCGGCTGGCCAGCGCAGTTCAAATCTTCTAAGCTCATCTGTCAGCGCCAAGCCGGATTAGTCCCCCATGCTCATCGGCATTGATTTTGACAACACCATCGTGTGCTACGACGCCCTGTTCCACCGCGTCTGCCGCGAGCGTGGGTTGATCCCGGCCGAAGTGCCGGTCAACAAGACCGACGTGCGCAACTATCTCCGCCAAGCGGGACGGGAAGATGCCTGGACTGAGATGCAGGGCTACGTTTACGGAGCGCGGATGAGCGAAGCGGCTCCGTATCCGGGAGTCCTGGATTTCTTCCGTGCCTGCCGGGCGTCCGCCCTGCCCTGCCGGATCATCAGCCACAAAACCCGCCGGCCATTTCTGGGCGAACCCTACGATCTGCACGCCGCCGCCACCGGCTGGCTCGAACTGCACGGCTTCTTTGATCCAGCGGGTCTGGGCCTGTCGCGAACGGACGCCTTTTTTGAGCTGACCAAGGAAGCCAAACTGACTCGGATTGGCACGGCAGGCTGCACCCATTTCGTGGATGATTTGCCCGAGTTTCTGGCCGAGGCGGCCTTCCCGCAGAATGTGCACCGGATTCTTTTTGATCCCAACCAGCTCTACACAGCCGAAACACGCTTCGACCGCGCCTCCAGTTGGCCGGAGCTTTCCACCAAATTATTGTGCTGACCGGCGAACCACAGGCAATCAGCGCGCTCGGGGAGCAGTTACGCCCGACCCTAGAAAGCATGGGGATAGCAGGACCTGTGCAGTTCGTCCCCTTGCCGGGCGGAGCCAACAACCGGGTGTTCCGGGGCACCCATCCCGGCGGCGAGCTCGTCGTGAAATCCTATTTTCAACATCCCGGCGATTCCCGTGATCGCTTCGGAGCGGAACGCGCCTTCTACGAGTTGATCGACGCCCAAGGCATTACCAGTGCGCCAAAAGTTTTCGGCTGGATTCCAGACCACCGCCTCGGCCTGTTTGAGTATCTGCCCGGCCGCAAATTGACCCCCGCCGAGGTCAGCTTCGACATGGTGGAGCAGGCGTTGGCATTTCTCGCCCAACTCAACGCCGATCGCGAGCAACTGGCCGCGGCCAAGGTGCCGGTGGCGTCGGAAGCTTGCTTCAGCGTGGCGGAGCATCTGTGCACCGTGGATCGCCGTGTCGCGCGCCTCAATTCCATCGAACCCGTCTCGGCCGTGGAACGCGAGACCGTCGCTTTCGTGGATCAAGATCTTAGGCCGACCTGGCAAGAGGTCCGATCCCGCATCGAGTCCCAAGTCGGTTCGACCACCACGTCGCACCTGCCCCGCTCGAACTGGTGCCTGTCCCCTTCCGATTTCGGTTTCCACAATGCGATGCTGGCTCCGGACGGACGGCTCCGCTTTTTTGACTTCGAATACGCCGGCTGGGATGACCCTGCGAAGCTGGTCTGTGATTTTTTCTGCCAGCCACAACTGCCCGTGCTGCTGGCGGAGTGGGACCATTTTGTCATCACCTTGGCCCGGTCCCTGAACTCCAGCGACAATTTCCCGGAGCGCGCTCGGTGTCTGCTGGATGCCTACCGGATCAAATGGTGCTGCATCATGTTGAACGACTTTCTCAGCCCCAGTCGGGCCCGGCGTGATTTCGCCGGTCTGGAAGATCGGACCGTCCATCAGCTCACACAGGCGCGCTCAGCGCTGAAGATGGTGACCCAATCCAGCCATTGCGGCACCGGCTAGTTCCTGTTTTCATCCCCTCGCACCGCCGCATGGCATACATCGATTTCATCTCGCCGCTTCATAAGAGGACCAGCCGCGACTACCTTGCGCGGGTAAACGAGTTTCCCAAGGCGGAGGCCGCCAAACTCGCCAGACAGTTTGGCCGGGATTACTGGGACGGAGACCGCAAGGTTGGCTACGGCGGCATGCGCTACGACGGCCGATGGCGGGTGGTCGCGGAAAACATGGTGAAGCATTACGGCCTGAAACCCGGCGACCGCGTGCTCGACGTCGGCTGTGGCAAAGGCTTCCTGCTCTACGAATTCACGCAGGCGTGCCCGGGCATTGAAGTCGCAGGCCTAGACATCTCGGAATACGCGATTCAGAACGCCAAGGAGGAAGTCCGGCCCTTTCTAAGGGTCGGGCACGCCAATCATCTTCCATGGCCAGCCCAGACCTTCGACTTGGTGATTTCCATAACCACGCTGCACAACTTGCAGTGTTTCGATCTCGACCAATCCCTCCGCGAAATCCAACGCGTGAGCCGCCGGCACAAATACGTGGTCGTCGAGTCCTACCGCAACGAGGAAGAGAAGGCGAACCTGCTCTACTGGCAGCTCACCTGCGAGTCCTTCTACCGCCCGGAAGCCTGGGAATGGTGGTTCCAACGCACCGGCTACACTGGCGACTGGTCTTTCATCTACTTCGAATAGGCAACCTCATGGAGCAGACCAAAGAATCCCAATATCAATTCCTCCTCGACTTGGAAAAGTCCGGGCTGGAGCAGTTCGGCCTGATGAGCAGCCAGATTTGGCGCGATGATCCGAGACGGCTCGGCATCTTTCTGGCCCGTTACAAGTTTGTAGCCAAGATGTTCTCCGGCATGAAGCGCGTGCTGGAAGTGGGATGTGCAGACGGCTTTGGCACCCGGGTGGTCCGGCAGGAGGTCCAGGAAGTTGTGGCCACCGACTTCGATCCCGTGTTTGTATCACGCAACCAAGGCCGTCCACAGGGCAAGTGGAACATCCGTTTCCAAGCGCATGACATGCTGGGCGGCCCCTTGGCGGAGGGTTTTGACGGGGTTTTTGCAGTGGACGTAATCGAGCACATCCCCACAGTGGACGAAGACCGCTTCGTGGCGAACCTCGCCGCCTCACTCCATCCACAAGGTGTCTGCCTCGTGGGCACACCGTCCTTGGAATCGCAAATTTACGCCTCCGCCCCAAGCAAAGCCGGTCACGTAAACTGCAAGACCGCCCCCAAGTTGAAGGAACTGATGCGACGCCATTTTCACAACGTGTTCATTTTCTCAATGAATGACGAAATGGTTCACACCGGGTTTTACCCCATGGCCCATTACCTGTTCGCGCTCTGTTGCCACCGAAAATGCCCATGATGCAGCGATGCTTGGTGGTTGGTGGTGACGGGCTGATAGGCCGTTCCTTGGTGCAGCACTGGCGTAAAGCCGGAGTGCCTGTCATGACCACAACCAGAAGACAGCCGAGTTCGGAATGCGTCCGCCTCGATTTAGACGAAGTGCAGGATGACTGGCTGCCACCCGAGGGTTGCGGCGTGGCAGTGCTTTGCGCAGGGGTCACACATCAGAAAAGCTGCCTCGAAAGCCCCGATCAAACCCGACGCATCAATGTTGAGCAGACTCTCAAGCTCGCACGAGCACTGGCCCGGTCAGGTTGTTTTGTGGTTTTCCTGTCCACCAATTTGGTTTTCGACGGGCTGCGTCCATTCCCTCCGGTTGACACTCCGCAAAACCCGAAAACTGAGTATGGCCGGCAAAAAACGCGAGTTGAGCAATCGCTTGCGGAGAAGGGAGACGGCTGGGCAGTGGTTCGCCTAACTAAAGTGATTCACCTTGGATTACCTTTGATTTCGCACTGGCGTGAGGCTTTGGCTCTGAGGCGTTCGGTGGAAGCTTTTGACGACTACGTTTGTTCGCCCATCTCGCTGGATGTGGCCATAAAGGCCATCGCCCAGATAGCGGTTGGCCGACACCCAGGATTCTGGCACGTGTCAGGCGCGGATGATGTTTCCTACGCGAGCCTGGCCAGACTGCTGTCGGCCGAAATGAACCGCGATCCGGCTTTGGTGCAAACTCGCTCTGGTGGCTCCATCATGGAGCATCTTCCCCGCTTTGCGACGCTGGATTCATCTGCCACTCGCCGTGAATTTGCCATCGTTGCGCCTACGGCACGCGAAGTGGTTGCCGGGTTGCTGACCAATTCATAATCAATCAACCAACTGTTGCTCAAGCTCCCATGCCTTCAGATTTTTTAAATCAGTGTCCGAGCGACATCCCGTTTCTGGGTGCGAGCAGGTGGTGCAAAACCAACCTTATCGCGTCAGCAGCCACCTCAGGTTGCAGCGCTTCAAATCCTTCATATCTATGAGCAATCAACTCTTGAGGCGGATCAAGGTTATTGGCGAGTCGTTATGCCCCCCCTTGCTCGCTCCCTCCATCAAGCGCATTATCCGCACC
The DNA here is from genome assembly GCA_903863315.1 of uncultured Verrucomicrobiota bacterium. Taxonomy (GTDB): domain Bacteria; phylum Verrucomicrobiota; class Verrucomicrobiia; order Limisphaerales; family SXTU01; genus SXTU01. Next base: position 7,074 of record CAIPBN010000583.1, read on the forward strand.
ACTCCGTATGCCCGCAGCCGCATGCGTCAAGGCCCGTTGACGCAGGAGCCGTGCGGGGGACGATTGCTTGAAGAAGCGTGGCAGCATCTGACCGCCGCCAATGCTGCCCCACGTGGCGTTTCCGGCATGCCAGCCAGTCCGCGTTGGGAGGCCTTGCTGGCACGGATGCGCCAGGAGATCTGCTTCCTGGGTTCGGAGCTGGACGCCATCCATTTCGCCCAGAGCCGCCTCGATTTCGACCATCGCGAACCGGTGGAGTTCTCCTGGCAGCTTTACAAACTGCATGAGCAAACTCTGGCAGCCCAGTTCCCAAGTTTTGCCGGCTGGTTTGCCCAGATGAGCGACTCTCCTTTCTCACGACCTGAAACGCTGCTTCGCTGTGGCGGCCGCTGGATCAGCAACGTGCTGTTCTATCACGCACGCGTCATCAGTGGAGCCCTCGCACACGTCCCCAAAGTGGATGTTGTTTGCGAAATTGGCGGCGGCTACGGGGCGCCTGCACGGCTCTGGTTGACCAACACCATTCGCCGTCCGCGCACCTATGTGATCATTGATTTTCCGGAATCGCTCTTCTTTTCCGAGGTTTTTCTGCGCAAGAACATGCCTGATCTGGCCGTGCATTACGTGTCGGACGCGAAGGGGAAGCTTCCAGATTCTTCGGCCCAGCAAACAGTCATCCTTTGCCCCATCCATCTGTTGGAAGCGCTCACGCCCTTGCACTTTGACTTGGTGGTGAACACGGGCTCCATGCAGGAAATGACAGGAGATTGGATCACCTTCTGGATGGGCTGGCTTTCGCGCCAAAATTGCCGGTGGTTCTACTCCATGAACTACTTTGGCCAGCCACTTGGGGATCTCATGGAATCTGGCAACATGTGGAGCCCAAGACTCAATCCCGACTGGATCATCCGTCGGCAAGAGTTTGACCCTTCATTCATGCGCCAACAGACAGAACGCCATTACGCTGAGCTTCTGGCCGAAAAAACTCCACCAGGTTCCCAGCCTACTCCGGAACAAATCCGCCTCCGTTACCAAATTAGCAGTCATCGGCTGATGGATCTTCAGTTGCTATTGGAGATCATGGACATCGTTCGACTGGGGGCGGATGTGGAGATCATCTGGGACGCCTTGCGGCGGATTGTCGCAGAAATTCACCCGGTGCCGAAAGAGGCTTACTACCTCGTGGATTTGCTCCGCCAGAAGGGTAGTGTGCAGTTCCTTGGACAGCATGGCACAGAACTGGCAGCCATCGCTGCCCAATTCGAAACCATCCGGGCCAAAGGCCGCGAAAACACACACTCGCCTTGACCGCTCGTAGCCAGAATTGGCAAAAACTCATCGCAACCCGACCAGCTACTGATCGAGCAGGGCACGGTAGAAACGATTAGTCCGACCTGCCGAGTCTTTGTCGATCACCACGTAAGGGCTGGTTGCAAGAACTACGTTGGTGAGCAATTGCCAGTTGGTGGTCCCAAGGCTGAGCACGTCGGCATACTCCACGCGGAATTTTTGTCCAACGAGTCCCGCCAGTGTTGTGCCCGCGTAAAACTTCAGGTCGCCAAAGAAAAGCAGGTTAACCGTGCTGCTGATCACCAATGCTCCCGATGGGCTTCGCTCGAATGCCTGGTAGATCCCAACATCACCGATGGTCAGGTTTGTAAGCTGGAGGATGGCATTTGTCGCGCCATCGATGTTTGTCCCGTTCCTATGCCACTGATACGTGTATCCAGTCCCACTGGAATTTGCACTTAGGGCCAAAGAACCACCCAGCACAAAGTTCTGGTCGTATGGCGGATAGGTGAGGACTGGGCCAATTAACGCCAAAGTGTTCTCTCCCCCTGCGGCAATCGCTGCCACACCACCGAGTCCGCTCGGAATATTGAGCTGTCCTAAATTGTTGAAGCCCCAAACGGCCACCGTGCCGTCCGATTTCAATGCCGCAGAGTGGCCAAAGCCAGCGGCCACTGCCGTCACTCCCGTCAGACCAGAAGGGACGACCGTTTGACCAACCGTGTTGTATCCCCAAGCCACCACTGTCCCGTCATTTTTAACAGCCAAGACGTGATGGTAACCAGCGGCGATCGCCACCACACCACTCAGCCCAATCGGTATGTTTTTCTCACCGTTGCCGCCGTAACCCCATACGAACACGGTGCCATCTTCTTTGAGCACGACGTTATGATAAAACCCTGCGGCAATCGCCCGGACTCCACTTTGGGCTTCCACTGGAACTGTTGTCTCACCGTAAAGATTGGAACCCCACGCCACCACTGAACCATCACGTTTCAATGCAAGGTTGTGGTTTCCTCCTGCGGAAATCGCCACCACATCGCTTAATCCCAGCGGCACGTTGGTCTGCCCCGAGGTGTTCAAGCCCCATGCCTGCACTGTGCCATCCCTCTTGAGGACAACGGAATGACGCTCGCCCGCCGCAACTCCAGCCGCATTGGTTCGGGCCGTTGCTGGCACACTGGTCTGGCCCTGGTCGTTGAATCCCCACGCCACCACCGTGCCGTCATTCTTCACGACGAGACAATGTTCACCGCACCCGGCCATGGCGATCACTCCAACTAGTCCAACTGGAGGTGTTGATTCCGACTGGTCGTTTGAGCCCCAGGCGACCACGGTGCCCGGGACTCCTCCTGAAGACACCTGTCCCAACACTGCCAGCCAACA
>CAIPBN010000584.1 GCA_903863315.1 uncultured Verrucomicrobiota bacterium
GCGCCTCTACCAGCAGCTCGGTCTGCAATGGCTCGTGCGCAACAGCGGCGTGATGAAGCTCATGCCCCAGCGCCTCCGCGAGCTGGAGGCCATGACGCCGGACATCCAGCCCGCGCTTTCCGCCGACCTCATCGCCCCCGTCACTCCCGCGCGCGGCCAGCGCCGCTACCGCGTCGCCATGCTCACCGGCTGCGCGCAGGACCTCATCTTCAGCGACGTCAACGTGGACACGGTCGAAGTCCTCGCGCGCAACGGCTGCGAAGTCATCACCCCGCCCGAGCAAAACTGCTGCGGCTCCCTCCACGCGCACAACGGTGAATGGGAACTCGCCCAGCGCCTCGCCCGCCGGAACATTGACCAGTTCCCACCCGACCAGTTCGACGCCATCATCACCAACGCCGGCGGCTGCGGCTCGCACCTGAAGCACTACGCCGCGCTGCTCAAAGGCGACCTCGTCTATGAGAAGCGCGCCCACGAGTGGGATCACAAAGTGAAGGACATCCACGAGTGGCTCGGCGAAATCGGCCTCACGCCGCCGAAAGCCTCGGCGGAATGCGGAGTGCGGAATGCGGAGTGCGGAATTAAGACCGGTGCCGCGCACGCCCCCGGCTCTCAACTCTCAACTCTCAACTCTCAACCTGAAACCGTGGTGACTTACCACGAGTCCTGCCACCTCTGCCACGGCCAGAAAATCACCGCCCAGCCGCGCGCGCTGCTGAAAGCAATTCCCGGCGTGAAGCTCGTGGAACTGCCCGAGAGCAACTGGTGCTGCGGCAGCGCGGGCATTTACAACCTCACGCAGCCCGAGATGGCCAACCAGCTCCTCGAACGCAAGATGAAGCACATCCGCTCGACCAAGGCGGAAGTCATCGCCACCGGCAACCCCGGCTGCCTGCTCCAAATCGTCATCGGCGCGAAGGCGGAAGGCCTGAACCTCCGCACCGCCCACCCGGTCACGCTGCTGGCGGAGGCGTATCGGAGGGAATGAAGGCTCCAACCAACTAGAAATGGCTCGTGAAGAAGCGCGGCAATAGGTCCACCAGCGGTATCAAGTTCGCCAAGGAGCGCGAAAGCATCTGCGACAACCTCATCGCCGAATCGCGTCGAGCAGAGCCGAGAGAGACTCTTGTCGAGGTCCGCGCCCACCTTAGCGCCGAAGCAGAGGCCGAACGACTTGCTTTGGAGGAAGCGATGGCTGTCCAGCCTCAATCGCTCGACCGATGACCGGCTGCCGTGTATCACTACCTCGGCCATTTCAAACTCTACGAAGCGAGTAAGAGCGGACGAACTGCGCCGCTTCGGACGGGGTTTCGATGTCCGTGTAAGGTAGAGGGTGAGTTATTCGATTGCCTTGCCGAGTTTGTAGGTGCTCAGGAGATTTTGCCCGGCGAATCAACCGACGTGCGGCTCTCTTTCCTTTCCATGCAACTCTTGGCATCGCGCCTCCGAGTTGGCGAGGTGTATGAGCTTTGCGATGGCTGGAAACCTGTGGGCGAAGTTCGGCTCACTAAGGACGTGTGGAACAATATCGACTCAATGGTAGCTGTCGGTGAGGTTCGTGCGGCTGTTGTGAGTAAGGTTGGCTGGACACGCGCGCACATGTCCGTTGAAGGCGGCATTGACACTGATTTGAGTTCGCAAGACGTGGGTTTGCAACCTTGGGATGAGATTGAGAAGCGGTTGTGTGTCGGCGACAGGGTCAGAGTTCGGGTGGAGCAAATCGACAAGCCTAACAGACAAATCCGAATTTCATTCTTGGAGAAGGTTGGCGAAGCGAGCTAATCCCAAGCCGACAATGCGCACCAAATCCGAAATCTCCGCCCTCCTCACCAACCCCGGCGTCATCGCGGTCGTCCGCACGCAGCAGCCGGAGCAGGTGCTGCCGCTCTGCGCCGCGCTCGTGGACGGCGGCCTCACCGCGCTGGAAATCACCTTCACCGTGCCCAACGCCTGCGAGGTCGTCGCCGCCGTGAGCCGCGCGTTCGGCGACCGCGCCACCGTCGGTGTCGGCACCGTGCTGACGGCGTTCCAGCTCCAGTCCGCGCTCGACGCGGGCGCGGAGTTCTTTGTCACGCCCATCTGCCGGCCGGAGCTGGTGCCGCTGGCGCACACGGCGGGCCGCCCCATCATGCTCGGTGCCTACACGCCCACCGAGGCGCAGCTCGCGCACGAGGCCGGCGCGGACTTCGTGAAACTCTTCCCCGCCGACAACCACGGCCCGAAAGGCGTCCGTGCCTTCCGCGCGCCGCTGCCGCACCTGCGCATCGTCCCCACCGGCGGCGTCACGCTGGCCAACACGGGCGAGTTCATCAAAGCCGGCTGCGCGGCGGTGGGCGTGGGCAGCACGCTGCTCACGGCGGAAATCCTGGCGAAGAACGACTGGCCGGCGTTGCAGAAGCTCGCGGCAGACTACGTCGCCGCGGTGAAGGCGGCGCGCTGACGTTGGCGTGGGGTGCGGCGGACGGGAGAATCAAAGCCAGAGACGGCTCACAATTCCCCGTGAAAGGATCTCCCGCAGGCCCCGTCATTTCATGCGTGATTTCCAGTCTGGCAAAATCGGTGTTGCGAACCCTTACGGTGGCCGGCCTTGTCGGAACCTTGCCCGCCGCCACGCCGGAGGAAGGCGTCGCCTTTTTCGAGAAGCGCATCCGGCCGCTGCTCGCCGAGCATTGCTACGAATGCCACGGTGGCAAGAAGGCCAAGGGCAACCTCCGCCTTGACTCACGCGACGGCTGGGCCAAGGGCGGCGACTCCGGCCCCGCCATCCTCCCCGGCAAGCCCGATGACTCCCTTTTCATCAAGGGCATCCGCCACTGGGACAAGGATTTCAAGATGCCGCCCGAGAAGCCGCTCCTGCCCGCCCAAGTGGCCGACCTCATCGAGTGGGTGAAACTCGGCGCGCCCGACCCGCGCACGAACGCACCGGTTGTCACGGCCAGTGCCGCCGCCAAGCCCGCCTACGGCATCAGCGTGGAAGAAGGTCGCAAGCACTGGGCCTATCAGCCGGTGAAGGTGCAGCCGCTCCCGAAGCTCAAGGACAGGGCCTGGCCGCGCAACGAAGTGGACCACTTCACCCTCGCCCGCATGGAGAAAGGCGGCGTCACGCCCGCCCCGGACGCCGACCCGCGCACGTTGATTCGCCGCCTCACTTTTGACCTGACCGGGCTCCCGCCGACGTCCGAGGAGACCGAAGCGTTCGTCCGCGCGTGTTCCCCAACCGGCAATCGGCAATCGGCAATCGCCGCTGCCGTTGACCGCCTTCTCGCCTCCCCGCACTACGGCGAGCGCTGGGGCCGCCACTGGCTCGACGTCGTCCGCTATGCCGACACCTGCGGCAACGCCTCCGACTATCCGGTTCCGCAGGCCTACAAGTATCGCAACTACGTCATCAAGGCCTTCAACGAGGACAAGCCTTTCGACCGCTTCATCCGCGAGCAGCTCGCCGGGGACCTGCTCAACGCCAAACTCGAAACACCGAACCCGGAACTCGTCGTCGCTCCCGGCTACCTCGCCATCGCGCGGCACTTCGGCGGCGGCAAGGGCGAGGCGCACCTGACCATCGAGGACAGCATCGAGAACATGGGCCGCGCCTTCCTCGGGCTCTCGCTCAGTTGCGCCCGCTGCCACGACCACAAGTTCGACCCCATCCCCGCCACGGACTACTACGCGCTCTACGGCATCTTCAGCAGCACGACTTTTCCCCACCCTGGCAGCGAGGGCATGAACCGCCCGAAGGACCTCATTCCGCTCACGCCCAAGGCCGAACTCGAAGCCGCCACCAAGGCGTGGAAGGAACAGCTAGCCGCCCTTGACGCCGACGTGAAAAAGGCTGAGGCCGCGAAAGCTGCGGCGGATAAACTCCCCGCCGACGCGCCCGACAGAAAGGCCAAGGCGGAGGAAGCGACGAAAGCCATTGCTGCCGCCAAGGCCAAGCACAAGCAAGTCAGCGACACCATCCCCTACGAACTCGCCTACGCCGTCGCCGAGAGCAAACCTGCCAACGCCCGCCTGCATGTGCGCGGCGACCCGACGCGCCTCGGCGAGGAGGTTCCGCGCCGCTTCATCCAAGTGCTCGGTGGCCAGCCGCTACCCAAGGACTGTGGCAACAGCGGCCGCCTCGACCTCGCCAACTGGATTGCCGACCCCGCGAACCCGCTCACTGCGCGGGTGTTCGTGAACCGCCTCTGGCAACACCACTTCGGTCGCGGTCTCGTCACGACGCCGAATGACTTCGGCACGCGCGGCCAGGCTCCGACGCATCCTGAGCTGCTGGATTTCCTCGCGAAGAAGTTCATCGAGAGCGGCTGGTCCGTGAAGGCGATGCACCGGCTCATCCTGACTTCGCACACATGGCAGCTCGCGAGCGGAACCGAGTTCGCTCCGGCGAACATCGCTTCAGCCGAAAAGCGCGGCGGGTTCGCAGGCTTGTTCTCCAGCAGCAAGGCGAAGACTTCGCCCGCTGACCTCTTCGCCAAGAACTCCGCGAAAGACCCGAACAACTCCCTCTGGTGGCGCGCCGACCGCCGCCGCCTCGACGCCGAATCCATCCGCGACGCGCTGCTCCACGTGAGCGGCGACCTCGACGAGACGGTTGGTGGCGCGCACCCGTTCCCGCCCGTGCATACGTGGGGCTTCACGCAGCACAACCAGTTCTTTGCCAACTACGACAACCGCCAGCGCACGGTCTATCAGATGCAGCAGCGCCTGCGGAAGCACCCGTTCCTCGCGCTCTTCGACGGCGCGGACCCGAACTCCAGCACCGCCACGCGCGAGCCGAGCACCACGCCGCTGCAATCGCTCTTCATGATGAACGACAAGTTCGCGCACGAGCAGGCCGCGAAGTTCGCCACCCGCGTCCAGCAAGGCGAACCCGACGAGGCCCGCCAAATCCAGCGCGCCTTCCTCGCCCTCTACGCCCGCCCGCCACAGCCGGACGAACTGAAGATGGCGACAGATTACCTCGCGCAGTTCCGCACCAAGCTCGCCGCGAAGAAACTCCCCGCCGACCAAGCCTGGGCCAGCCTTAGCCGCGCGCTGCTGGGGGCGAATGAGTTTTTGTATGTGGACTGAATCCGCCCCAGTCCTGAAAGGGCATCCTGTTATAGCCCGGGGTGAAGCCCCGGGTTTGAGGTCGCAAATTTTAGTGCGCCCTGTAGGGGCGCGCCATGGAGTTCCGCCCCTACAGGGCGGACGGTGTGCTTGGCCGCGCCA
>CAIPBN010000585.1 GCA_903863315.1 uncultured Verrucomicrobiota bacterium
CAACCGTTTCGAAAATCCGCGAGTGCTCATGGGCGATACAGCGCTCTGGATACGTGTCATGTCCTGAACTCAATCTCTGTCTTCAAGTGTAGCTGATGTGCCAATAGCAAAGCCTCAGGCTCAAGCGACAATGTGCGACCGCGCACAGAAATGTGAACGGTCATGTGCACACCGTCGGCCTCAAGCTTGCGGATAAACTTGCGGTGAAACTGGAGCATGCTGTGTAACCACTTCAGGTGGTCACTCGCGGAAAGCTCAGGTGCAAGTGGGGAACGGAAAACCAAATCGTCGCCTTCCTGTTTAAACCACGTCTCGAAGTGCGCTCGAATCGCCTCGGCGCGAACCCCTGGGCGAGAGATCCGAACTTGAATGCTCCATTTACTCATGGTCGCGCGATGACACCTAACGGACGGCTTGAGCGACAGAATGGTCGTTCGTCAGGGGCATGGCCGCGACGCTATTTCGTGCTCCCTGCCCGGTCAAGGAAGCCGTTGCCAAACCGGAATCCGCAGGGGAACGCGGCGCTTACTCCTTCGGCGGTTTCACGCTCGCGCCCGGGTCGTTGCGCTTGGGCGTGTGCTTCTCGTATTCCCCCTTGCCCAGACGCTTCAAGACGGTGAAGCCCGCGTTGGTCGCGTCCTTCACGTTGAACTTCTTGAAGATCTTCGGCGCGTAGAAGGTGCCGAACACCTTGCGCACGGGCTTCCGGCACGCGGGGCATTGCGTGAGCGGCTTGGCGTCAAGCGGACGGCGCAGGGTGAAACGGCCGCCGCAGGCCTTGCAGTCGCCCTCGCACAGTTCGAATTCGTAAAGTGGCATGTTCTTAACTCTTGCTCGTAATCCTGATCGTGCTCCTGCTCCAACCTTCGACTGCTGGAGAGCAGGATTAGGGTTAAGATTAGGAGCAGGAGGAAAATGTTCAACCGGCCACGCAGGCGGCAAACCCCGCCCGGATGCCGGCCTCGTCCAGCTCCTTGCCGATGAAGACAAGCTGGTTCCCACGTTTCTCGCCGGGGTTCCAGAAGCGCTCCGGCTCCACGTCGAACATCATCTGCACGCTCTGGAAGATGACGCGCTTGGGCACGCCCTGGATGTGCAGGATGCCCTTGGCCCGGTAGATCTGCTCGCCGTCCTTTTGCAGCAGCTCGTTCAGCCAGGCCTCCGTGCGCTTCAGGTCGAGCGGGCGCTCATCAAGGATGTAAAAGGACTTCACCGCGTCGTCGTGGCGGCCGGCATGGTCGTGCGCGTGGTCCGGATGATCGCAATGCTCCTCGCCACACCCGTGATCGTGATCGTGGCTGTGCGCATGCGCATGCCCGTGGTCATGGTCGTGATCGTGACCGCACTCGTCGTTGCAGTCGTGCCCGGCCTCGCCGTGCGCGGGGTTGGCCGGCGGCAGCTCGATTGGGGTGTTCAGCTCGCGGGCCCGGGTGTTGAAAATCTTCGTCATGTCCACCTGGGAGCGAAGCGTCCGGTGGATTTTGGCCAGCGGGTTCATTCTGCGGATGCGCTGCTCGACCCGCTGGAGGTCCGCTGGCGCGGCGAGATCGGTCTTGTTCAGCAGGATGACATCGGCGAAGGCGATTTGCGGCGTGGCTTCCGGGGCCTTGTCCAGCACGCCCTCCAGGTGCCGCGCGTCCGCCACGGTGACGATGGCATCCAGCCGGAGCTGGCCCTGCAACTGCGGCAGATAAAACGTGTGGGCGATGGGGCTGGGGTCCGCGAGGCCCGTGGTCTCCACCAGCACGTAGTCAAAGCGCTTCTTGCGCTTGAGCATGTCCACGAGCGTCTTGACGAGGTCGCCGCGCACGCGGCAGCAGAGGCAGCCGTTGTTGAGCTCCACCACTTCCTCCTCCGCCCCCACAACGAGCTGGCCGTCAATGCCCACCTCCCCAAACTCGTTGATGATGATCGCGCACTTGTAGCCGTGGGGCTGGGTGAGCAGGTGCTTCAGGAGGGTGGTCTTGCCGGCTCCGAGGAAGCCGGTGAGCACGGTGACGGGAATGGAGTTTTTCTGGTCGGCCATAGTTCAGCGGCGCGCAAAGTAGTGGAGCGGCCGACGGCACGCAACCGGAGGAATGCCCTCGGCGCTGTCACCGGCATCACTAAGAGCCTGTCTGAAAATTGGGAGGGGTCCTGTTTTCGTGGGCAAGGCCAGATGGCAAGGCGCGACGAAGGAGGATACCCGCAGCGGTCTCTGACTGAGGAGCAACGCCGCCAGATGGCCTTGCCCGCGAAAACCCTGGGGGCGGCGCGGTCTTTTGGCGTTGGCCGGCGTTGGCTCGGCCGTCCCAGCCCGCTGCGGGGATGCTCCGGTCTCGCCGCCTTGGCCAACCCCAAAATCCCGCACCGCAGGACCCCTCCCAATTTTCAGACAGGCTCTAATAGAGCGCACAAATGCCAAGCCGGGCGTGGAATTTTGCAACGCAACGGGCATAGTGGCCCTTGCAGTGTGAGCATCGGCTTATTTCGGTTGCCCACCCGCACGACCGCATGAGTGTCATCGCCAGCGAAATCATCATCATCGTATTGCTTGTGCTGGCCAATGGGCTGTTCGCGATGGCGGAGCTGGCCATCATCTCCTGCCGCAAGGCCAGGCTTCGCAAGCTGGCCGAGCAGGGTGATGCACGAGCGCAGGCGGCCCTGGAGCTGGCGGAATCGCCCAATCGCTTTCTGTCCACCGTGCAGGTGGGCATCACGCTGATCGGCGTGCTGGCGGGGGCCTTCGGCGGCGCGACGATCGCACGGGAGATTGCCAGGGCCCTGGAGCCCTTTCCGATGTTCGCCAGTTCGGGTGAGGCGATTGGCGTGGGCGTGGTGGTGCTAGGCATCACAGTGCTGTCGGTGGTGCTCGGCGAGTTGGTGCCCAAACGGCTGGCGCTGAACAACCCGCTGGGCGTGGCGCTGGCGCTGGCGCGGCCCGTGCGCGGGCTTTCCAACCTGACCGCGCCGGTCGTGCGGCTCCTAGGCGCGCTGACCGACGCGGTGTTGAAACTGTTCGGTTTCCAAGCCAGGTCCGAGCCCGCCGTCACGGAGGATGAAGTGCGCTCGCTCGTCGAGCAGGGACATCAGGCAGGCGTGTTCTTCAAGACGGAGAAGGAGATGGTCGAGCACGCCCTGGCGCTGGACCGCAAGTGCGTTGGCGATCTCATGACGCAGCGCGCGCAGATCATCTGGCTCAACATCGCCGACTCCGACGAGGTGAACTGGCGACGGATCGTCACCAGCGGCCACACCTACTTCCCCGTTTACGAGGGCCAGCGGGACAATGTGCTGGGCGTGGTGTCGTTGAAGGCGCTCTGGGCCAATCTCGCCCTCACGCAGTCCGCGCATTTGCGCTCCCTGCTCACCGAGCCGTTGTTCGTCCCGGCCAACATGACCGCGCTCAAGCTGCTCGAAACCTTCAAGCAGACCCGCAAGCATCTGGCGCTGGTGCCGGACGAGTTTGGCACGGTGCAGGGGCTCGTGACGCTGGTGGACGTGTTCGAGCAGATCGTCGGGGACATCCCGGCCTTCGACCAGCCGCCGCAGGTGCAGGTCGTGCGCCGCGAGGACGGATCGTGGCTGGTGGATGCCTCGTTGGAGCTGGACGCGCTGAGGCAACTGCTCGGCACGAAGGCCCTGCCCGGCGAGGAGCAGCAGGCGTATGAGACGTTGGGCGGCTTCGTGCTCCACCAGATGCAGCGCATTCCGCGCGAGGGCGATCACTTCGAGTGGAATGGCTTTCGCTTCGAGATCGCGGACATGGACCGGCACCGGCTGGACAAGGTTTTAATCCAAACGCTCAAACCGGCGGCAAGTCAACGCGGGCACCCACCCGAACCGTCATGAATCCGGCCCCGAAGCCCACCACCGCGCCGACTCCTTGGCACAGCCTGCCAGCCGACGAGGTGCTCGTGCGCTTGAAGGTGAATCTGGCGGAGGGCCTCGCGCAGGACGAGGCCGCGCGCCGGCTCGCCGAGCACGGGCCGAACGCGCTCCCGGAGACCAAGCACCGGCCGCTCTGGCGGGTGTTTGCGCGGCAGTTCGCCAGCCCGCTCATCTACATTCTGTTCGTCGCAGCGGTCATCGCGTTTGCGATGGGACATCGCAGCGACGCGGCGGTCATTCTGGTGGTCGTGCTCGTCAACGCCGTCATCGGCACATTTCAGGAGGGCCGGGCCGAGCGCTCGATGGAGGCCTTGCAACGCCTGTCCGCGCTCAAGGTGCGCGTGGTGCGCGGCGGCAAGGAGGAAATCATCGAGGCACACGGGCTGGTGCCCGGCGACCTCGTGCTGCTGGCCGCCGGCGACGCGGTGGGCGCGGATGCCCGCCTGCTGGAAGCCGCCGCGTTGGAGGCCGCCGAGGCCGCGCTCACGGGCGAATCGCTGCCGGTCGCCAAGAAGCCGGACTCGCTGCCGGAGGACGCGTCGCTCGCCGACCGCCACAACATGGTCTATTCCGGCACCCACATCGCGGCCGGCCGGGGCAAGGTGGTGGTGGTGGCCACCGGTCTCGCCACGGAGGTGGGCAAGATTGCCAAGCTCACCTCTTCAGCCGCCGATCCCAAGACGCCGTTGGAGCTGCGCATCCAGCAGTTCGGCCGCTACCTGGTTGGCGCGGCCATCGCCATTTTCATCATCGTCGTCGCTTTC
>CAIPBN010000586.1 GCA_903863315.1 uncultured Verrucomicrobiota bacterium
CAGCCGCCGACTAAATACTGATTACTAATCACTCATTTTTCCCCACTCTCCCCCCGTGTCGCTAGAACACACCCAAGTCACCTTTCGCTACGAACGCCTGCGCGCACTGGCCATGGGGGTGCTGGAGGCGGCGGCGACCACGTTCCTGCTGCTCATTGCCGTGCGGTATTTCGAGGCAGGCCCCACGGCCAAGGCCTTGATCGCCCTCGGCGGAAGTTTGGGCCACCTGTTCAGCCCGCTGGTGGTGAACGAAGTCACGCGCCGGGGCTGGCCGGTGGCCCGCGCCGCCGCAGGGCTCGGCTACCTTGGGGCGGCCGCGCTGCTGGTGGCGGTGTGCGCGCCCGCGCTGCCCATCTATGTGCTGGGCTGTGTGGTGGCCACCGCCTGCGGGTCCTCTGCCATTCCGCTGATGACGCAGGTGTATCAGATGAACTACCCGCCGGCCCAGCGCGGCCGGCTCTTCTCGCAGACCATGATCATCCGCATTGGCATGGCGGCGCTGGCGAACGAGCTGGGCGGCCGGCTGCTGGCGGTGCGGCTGGATTACTTCCGCTGGCTGCTGCTGGGGTTTTCGGCCGCGTATGCTTTTGGCGCGTGGTGCCAGTCGCGGATTCCTTCCGCACCGCTGACGGCCAGCGCGGGGACGCACCCGCTCCGGGCCATGCGCTATGCCCGCGAAGACCGGTTGTTTCGCATCACGCTCATCGCCTGGATGTTCATGGGCATGGGCAACCTCATGATGTATCCGCTCCGCATCGAATATCTGGCCAACGAACGCTATGGCCTGACCCTGGATGTTGCGACCGTGGCGCTGCTGGCGGGCGTGGTGCCCAACGTCGCCCGGCTGGTGTGCAGTCCGATTTGGGGCTGGCTCTTCGACCGCATGAACTTCTTCGCCCTGCGCGCGGTGCTGAACGTCGGCTTCGCCGTGGGCATCCTGTCGTTCTTCGTCAGCGGGGATAGCATGACCGGGCTCTTGCTGGGCGCTGTCATCTTCGGCGTGTCCAACGCCGGCGGCGACGTGGCGTGGAGCTTGTGGGTGACGAAGTTCGCCCCGCCCGAGCGCGTGGCGGACTACATGAGCGTCCACACGTGTTTCACCGGCGTGCGCGGCGTGCTGGCCCCGCTGATCGCGTTCCATCTCGTCGGTTCGCTGGGCATGATCAACATGGCGTGGATGTGCGCCGCGCTCATCGGCGTGAGCGTGGTGATGCTGGGCACGGAGGTGCCGCTGGGAAAGAAAGCAAGACAGGCGACACCGACGACGGAGGAAGTGTCGGAGTAGCGGTCAAGTCTCAAGCAACCGCACCAATTCGCCCTTCGCCGCCAGCAGGCTTTTGTAGTCCAGCATCGCGTCGGGCATCGTTCGCAGGGCGCGGGCCAGGCCGCGCGTAGCGGTGGGGTGACGCTTCACTTCCGCCAACGGAATGACGGTCATGCGGATGCCGAAGAGCACGCCGCGACTTTCCGGCAATGCCACCAGCGCCTGATCTTCCACGCGCAGCCAGACTTCATCCTCACGCAGCGGCGGAACGAGCTTGGGCAAACCCCGGGCGGGATGCTGATTAAGCTCCGGCGAGCGGCTCAGGCCCCAGTTCGTGCGACACCACGCGGCCCCGGGCTTGATGCGGCCGAGGAAGTTGTGGATGGGGGAGGCCAGTTGGTCGTTCAGGTGCGGCACGGGCGTGTGAATGACTTCCAACGGCTTGCCGACTTTCTCCTCGAACCGCCACGAGGATGGAAAACACACGCAGCCGCCGACCAGGTGAAACCGTCCGGTCACGGCATCTGGCTTCAGCAGCAGATAATCCGGCTCCCAAAATTCTCCGAGTGCGAGGCAGCGGGCGAAGGGAGCGGCCTTGAAGTCCTGCTGAAACCCTTCTGTGTGACGCGCACTTTCTCCCTCACCCCGGCCCTCTCCCGCTGGGAGAGGGGGACCGTCAGCCAGCGCTGAAGCGGAGCCGGCGCTGGTTGTGCCTCGCCGCGCTCCCGTAGCCGCTCCCTCTCCCAGCGGGAGAGGGCCGGGGTGAGGGACAACGGCTGCTTGGTGCAGAGCAGCGGCGGTTAAGCCGGCTGCGCCTGGAAGCGAATTCCACTTCACCGCCAGCGCGATGGCTTCCTCCAGCAATGGCTCGGCTGCCGGCAGCAGGGCGGCACAGCGGGCCGTGTCACTCCGCAACCAGTGGCGGCGCTGGGCAAGCAGTTCGGCGTGGCGCTCGGTCGGGGCGAAGAACTTTTCCGCCCTGCCAGCCTTGAGGCCGAAGCTGTGCTGGTAGTCCTCGTCCGGCAGGACATTCACCCACGCTGGCGCAGCTTGGCTCACGGCACGCGCAGCACGCGGTAGAAGAGGCGGTTCGTGGATGCGGTGAAGTTGGTCAGGCTGCCGTTGGTGGTCGTCGGCACAACCGGGTTGCCGGCGCGGAACCAGTTGGTGAAGTTGGCCGAGGCCTCGACTTCATAGAGCTCATACGGCGTGGCGAACCAGTTCAGGTTGGTGGGGGAGATGAAGGTGAACCGCAACACGGAGGCCGCGTTCGTCGGGTTGGTGCCCAGCCGGAATTCGTTCAGGTTGCTCACGCCATCGCCGTCGGCATCCGCGTTTGGGTTGATGCTGATACTGGCACTGCCGAAATACTGGGCCACCCAGTCATCAGGCAGACCGTCGCTGGCTCCACCGGGGTTCTGGTCATCGAGCAGCGAGATCACGCGGACCTCGACGAAGGGCGAGCTGTTGGTGCCATCGGAGAACCGGATGAAGGCCCGGTCATAGGCGAGTCCCGAGGCTGGATCGACCCGAGCCGCACTTAAAAAGCGCGCCGGCGTAAATCGCAAGAGTGATCCTTGCAGGGAGAAGGCACCCGCGCTCGTGGTGCCACTCACGAGGCTCATTGTCAGATTAGTGCTTTGCCCATCATAACCCCGCAGCTCGATCTGGTTGATGCCCATGATGTTGGGAGCCCCGCTAGGCTGGGTGACGACATCCATGACCCTGTTGTAACTCCACGGCGGCGTGTTGTTCGTGGGATACGCCTGTTGCACCACGGGTGGATCGTAGCTGCCGAGGGTTGCACCGCGCCCGTCGGCGTGGGCCTGAAAAAACATGATGGCCTGCTTGAGTGTGGTGTTTGGCTCGGAGCTGTTCTCACTCGAATGTTCCATGCTCAGGATGTGGCCGATTTCGTGGCAGAGCACCTCCTCAAACGTGGCCAGCGTTTGCAATGAAGACTGCGTGTGCTTCATCACCAGGTAGCCCCGCAGCACAGGGAAAAACTCGTTGCCGTTCACGTTGCCGCCCATGCCGCCGTTGGGGAAGGTCCCGGAAATGGAGAAGGAATTGCCCCCGATGCCCAGGGTTGAGGAGCCGGAGACGTAGTTGTAAGTGTCGTGGAGTTGCAGTCGGATGCGCCCGTCGTTGGAGCTGACGTTTGCCGCAGCCATGCCGAAGCTGGTCACGCCGGCGAACTTGAAGCGCAGACTGGTCACGCCTTCCCAGGCGCGAAAGGCATTGCTCACCGCCGACAGTGCTTGTGCCTGAGTGATCCCGGTGGGAAGAAAATCAGCATCCACCAGGTATTCGACGGGTTCGCCACGGTCGCCAGCGGTGAAGCGGCGAGAGACGCCGGAGGCATTTGTGGAGAGGCCTGGCACTGCAAGCGGAACCAGCAGACTGGCGGCCTGCGCGGTCAGGTCCGGTCCGCTCGCGCTGGGATAAAGGATGCGTGCGGCGGACAGCAGGGCCAAGGCGTTCGGGTCGGTCACGGTGGAACTCGCCGTCTTCGTTGAGCCAGCGCTGGCCAGAGACGGAGCGCCACTGGTGCCATTGTCCACGAAGAGCGTGCCGTCCGCGCGCTGGCCGAGCAGGAAGAGGCGTCCCTCGCCGACCTTCAGCTTGGGAGCGTCGCTGGAAACCTCACCTTCCCCGCTGACCCGGCCGCCGCGATGGACCACGGTGATGGTCGCGGGGAACTTCCCCTTAAACGCCTCGTTCACCCGCAGCCAGGTCCGCGTGTAAATGCCGCCGTCGGCCGCGTTGCGAAAACTTTCCGAACCGAGCACCGTTGCGTGGCAGATGGCGACGGCGTTTTGCACGCGTTCGTCGGGTGTGGCGGGGGCAACGGTGAGCGCGAAAGCGGGACGCGCGAAGGCCAGCAGGCACGTCAGCGCGAAGGCGAGGTGAAATCGCTTCATGGTGCGGGGAAGATGATTCAACCCGCCCACCCGCGCAAGCTGGGCAGTTACTTCGCGCTGAACTCCAGCCGGTCGCCGTCCGCGCTCACCTTGATCTTGTCGCCCGGCTTGAACTCGCCTTCGAGGAGCTTGGTCGCGAGCGGGTCCAGCAGCAGGTCTTGCACGGCGCGCTTGAGCGGGCGCGCGCCGAACTGCGGGTCGTAGCCTTCCTTCGCGATGAGCTTCCGCGCGGACTTGTCCACGTCGAGCGTGAGGTGTTGCTGCACGAGGCGCTTTTCCAGCCGCGTGAGCTGGATGTCCACGACCTGCGCGAGTTCGGCCTCGTCGAGGCTGTGGAAGATGATGGTGCTGTCCACGCGGTTCAGGAACTCGGGGCGGAAGTGCTTCTTCAGTTCCGCCATCACCTTGTCCTCCATCGCCGAGCGCGCGCCGAGGGTCGTCTTTCCGTCGAGGAAATACTCCTGGATGATGGGCGAGCCGATGTTGCTGGTCATGATGATGACCGTGTTCTTGAAGTCCACGGTGCGGCCCTGGCCGTCGGTGAGCCGGCCGTCGTCGAGGACCTGCAGCAGCACGTTGAACACGTCGGGGTGCGCCTTCTCGATCTCATCGAAAAGCACGACGGAGTAAGGCCGGCGGCGAACGGCTTCGCTGAGTTGCCCGCCTTCCTCGTAGCCCACGTAGCCGGGCGGCGCGCCGACCAGCCGCGCGACGGTGTGCTTCTCCATGTATTCCGACATGTCGATGCGGACCATCGCCTGCTCGTCATCGAAGAGAAAATCCGCGAGCGCCCGGGCCAGCTCGGTTTTGCCGACGCCGGTCGGACCAAGGAAAATGAACGAGCCGACGGGCCGGTTCGGGTCGCCAAGGCCGCTGCGCGCGCGGCGCACGGCGTTGCTCACCGCGACGACCGCCTGCCGCTGGCCGACGACGCGCGCGGCGAGCCGCTCCTCCATCTTTACGAGC
>CAIPBN010000587.1 GCA_903863315.1 uncultured Verrucomicrobiota bacterium
CGGTCAGCTTCTTGAAATCGTCGTAAAAGCCCAGCGCCGCCAGCACGAGCAGCGAGACGAGGGTCAGCACGATGAACTCGTTCCACTGCGCCCACATCAGCGCGGTCAGGTCCACCACCAGCACGATCAGGATGCCGCCCATGCCCGGCACGCCCTTTTTGGTGAACTGCTGGTTCTTGTCCGTGCCCGCCTCCTGTGCTTTGTCCAGATACTCCTGACCAAACTTGAGCTCCTTCAGCCACGCGATGACCAGCGGTCCGAGCCAGAGGCTCAGCGCCAGCGCCGATAAGGCCGCGCCCGCGCTCCGCACCGTGAGGTAGCGGAACACGCGCAGCACGGACAGGGGATCGGCCCAGGCGGTCCCGGCGGCCTGATCCAGTATCCATTGGCTGAGGTAGAGGAGCATTCAAGACAACGGAGTGAGCCGCTGGCCCACGAAGAGTGAACCGTCGAGCAACGCAGCCCCGGCCTGGTGCGGGTGCTGGTTTCGTAATTTGTGTTGGCGTGCGGGCATTTCAGTCACGCAGATAGTGCCGGGTGATCGAGTTGGAGCGCTGGCGACGCTGCTCCCAGCGGCACAGCCGCAGCAGGACGCCGGGCGAGCGGCGATGAGTCTGCAGTTCCATCGCCAGCTTCTTTGCCACGCGCTGTTGCTGTCGGTCCATTTTCGTGTTCATGGCTCGTCAGTTCATTTGGGCGGTGAGCGGATTCAGTTTTCCACTCGCGCCAGTTCCGTTGCGAATCACCTCGCCCACGCGCTCCAGGCGAGTCGAGCGGGAGGCCTTTAAAAGCACCACGTCTCCGGGCAGCAGCTCGCGCCGCACCGTCTCGCCAGCGCCCGCGATCTCGGCGATTTCCGTGACCGCGCTCAAGCCGGCGGCCCGCGCAGCCCCGGCGAGATGGCCCGCCATCTTGCCCACGGCGAAGAGGCGGTTCACGCCCAGCTCCGCCGCGCGCCGGCCGACCTCGACGTGCGCCGCGATGCTGTGCGCGCCCAGTTCCGCCATGTCGCCGAGCACCGCCACACGGCGGCCCGCGCACGGGAGGTCGTGGAGCGTTTGCAACGCGGCGAGCATGGAATCCGCGTTGGCGTTGTAGGCGTCGTCGAGCACGCGCACGCCGTTCGCCTCCCAAAGTTGCAGGCGCATCTTTGGCGGGGTGCATCCCGCCAAAGCGCGCCCAACCTGCTCGCTGGTCAGCCCGACCTCGGCCCCAACCGCGCCAGCGAGCAAAGCGTTCAAAACTTGATGCCGGCCCAGCAGCCCAATGCGATATGCGCCGGAAAAATCTGTGTAGGGACTGCTGACCTCAAACGTGACGCCGCCTGTATCGAAGCGCACCTCGCTCGCACGCCAGTCGTTGCGCGGCCCGAAGCCGACGCGCACAACCCGCGCCCGGGTGCGCGCGGTGATGGCGTCCATTTCAGGGCAGTCGCCGTTCACAAAGACAATTCCGTTCGCCGGCAGCAGCTCGGCCAGCCAGCCCTCCTCCTGCGCGACGCCGTTCACGTCGCCGAAAAATTCCAGATGCTCGCGGCCGATGCTCGTAATGACACCGAAGTGCGGCGCGATGAGCTGCACCAGCGGCGCAAGCTCGCCGGGATGGTTTGTGCCGACCTCGAACACCGCGCCGGTGTGGTGGCGCTCTAGCCGCAACAGCGTGTGGGGCACACCGATGTCATTGTTGAAGCTCGCTTCGCTCCACAGCGCCGAACCGCGCTCGCGCAGGACAGCGGCGAGCAGTTCCTTCGTGGTCGTCTTTCCGTTCGAGCCGCCGACCGCGATGATGGGCACGTCAAAATCCTGCCGGTAGCGCGCGGCGAGTTGCGCGTAGGCCGTGCGGGTGTTCGGAACCGCCAGCAACGCGCAGCCGGCCGGCAGCGTGGTGACTTTGCCTTGCTCGAAAAGGATGGCCGCCACGCCCTTCGCTGTGACTTCAGGGAGGAACTGGTGCCCGTCAAACTTCTCGCCCGCGATGGCGATGAAGAGGTCGCCGGGCC
>CAIPBN010000588.1 GCA_903863315.1 uncultured Verrucomicrobiota bacterium
CGCTGGCCCGCTGACCGCTTCATCGCCGCTGCGAAGGAACTGAGCACGCGGCTCCACTGTAGATTCGTCATCTTTGGAGGCCCTGCAGACAACGCACTTGCCACCGAAATCGCGGTTGCACTCGCCGCCGCGCCAGCGGCCAACGGTCAGCGGTCAGCGGTCAGCGTTACGAATCTCGCGGGCCACACCTCGCTGCGCGAGCTATGCGCCGCGCTGCGCGCCTGCCGTGTCGTGCTGACGAACGACACGGGGCCGATGCACTTGGCCGCCGCTGTGGGCGCACGGCTGGTTGGGTTGTTCGGTAGCACCTCGATTGAGCTGACTGGTCCGGGACTGCCCGGCGATGCCCGCCACATCCTCCTCCGTGGCGAAGCGCCCTGCGCGCCGTGTTTCTTGCGCGAGTGCCCGATTGATTTCCGCTGCATGAAGAGCCTGACAGTCGAAAGGGTGGTTCAGGCGGTGCAACGGGCGGCTCAGTTGGAGGGCTGAGAAATGCGGGCAAGAATGCGCTTGTGCGCACTGGTGAAAGGCCGCTGGTGCAACTCGGTCAATGTGAGCCAGCAGAACCCTTCCTCCGTCCGTGGCAGTTTCGCCTTCAGCACAACGCGGAAGGCCCACTGCGTCATCCGGTAACGAGTGATGGTGTGCTTGACCTCGCACAGCGGTTCGCAGTGCGCTCTGACTTGGAGAAGGTGCTTCAACGAAGTCGCCGGAGTGCCGCGCTGCCCGGTGACTTCGAGATTCGGAAACTCCCACAGACCCGAGTTTACGACGCCAGCGGGTCGCTGCGTCACGAGGAACTTTCCATCGCGCTCTACGACGAAAGTGTGGAACTCGCGGCTGGTCGCAGCGGCGCGCCGGCCGAGGTTCGGCAGTTCATCCACGCGGCCGTCACGGTGCGCGGCGCAGTGGGCGCGCACGGGGCAGAGGAGGCATTGCGGATTCTGCGGCGTGCAAACGGTCGCGCCGAGTTCCATGAGGGATTGGTTCAACGCTGAACACGGGCCGGAGATGACAAGGGGCGTAACGCGTAATGCATAATGCGTAAGTGGAGTGGCGGCTTCCACGAGGCGCGAGGCGAGTTGCCAGAGCTGTTCGTTGGTTGCCTTGTCGCGCGGGTTTTCGCCAATGGCGAAGAGGCGGGTGAGGACGCGGATGACGTTGCCGTCGAGAATGGGGGCCGGCGCGTTGAAGGCGATGCTGGAAATCGCACCGGCGGTGTAGCGGCCCACACCGGGCAGCGCGAGCACGGCGTCGAAGTCGCGAGGGAACTGGCCATCGTGCGTGGCGACGATTTGTTGAGCGGCCTTTTGCAGGTTGCGGACGCGCGTGTAGTAGCCGAGGCCCTCCCAGAGTTTCAGGAGCCGCTGCTCTGGCGCGGCCGCGAGCGCGGCGACGTTGGGCAGCTCGCGCATCCAGCGTTCCCAATATGGGATGACGGTCTTCACCTGGGTCTGCTGGAGCATGATTTCGCTGACCCAGATGGCGTAGGGGTCGAGCCTGCGGCGCCACGGGAGGTCGCGGGCGGCGGTGGCGAACCAGTCGAGCAGTGCAGGAACAAGGGAAGGATGATGGA
>CAIPBN010000589.1 GCA_903863315.1 uncultured Verrucomicrobiota bacterium
CGCCCAGCTCGACCTCCTCATCAAGGCCTCCGCCCTCCAGTGGCGCGACGTCGAGCCCGCCATCTTCGGCACGCTCCTCGAACGCGCCCTCGACCCCGCCGAGCGCCACAAGCTCGGCGCCCACTACACGCCCCGCGCCTACGTCGAGCGCCTCGTCCTGCCCACCGTCATCGAGCCGCTCCGCGCCGAGTGGGGCAACGTCCGCGTCGCCGCCGTCACGCACGCCCGCGCCGGCGACCTGAAGAAGGCCCGCGCCGAGGTCAACGCCTTCCACGAACGGCTCTGCGGCGTGACCGTGCTGGACCCCGCCTGCGGCTCCGGCAACTTCCTCTACGTCGCGCTGCAACACCTGAAGATTCTGGAGGGTGAGGTGTTGGACGCCGCCGCGCAGTTCGGCGAGAACTTCAAGCTGGAGCTGGAGACGCACACCATTGACCCGCACCAGTTCCTGGGCCTCGAGCTGAATCCCCGCGCCGCGTCCGTCGCCGAGCTGGTCCTGTGGATTGGCTACCTGCAATGGCACTTCAAGCTCCACGGCCAGCGCACGCCGCCCGAGCCGATTCTGCGCGCCTTCAAAAACATCCAGTGCCGCGACGCCGTGCTGGCCTACGACGGCGACCCGCAACCGGCGAAGGACGAGCACGGCCAACCGCTCACCGTTTGGGACCGCCAGAGCAACAAGACCGACATGGTGACGGGCCGCGCCGTGCCCGACGAAACCAAGCGCATCCCGCTGCTCACCTACGCCAACCCGCGCCCGGCGGAGTGGCCCGCTGCCGACTACATCATCGGCAACCCGCCCTTCATCGGCACTTCGCGGATGCGCGAAGCGCTGGGCGACGGCTACGCCGAAGCCTTGCGCGCCGCGTATCCCGACGTGCCGGAGTCTGCCGACCTCGTGCTGTATTGGTGGCACAAGGCGGCGGGGCTGGTGCGTGGTGGCAAAGCGGAGCGCTTCGGCCTCATCACCACCAACAGCCTGCGCCAGACCTTCGCCCGCCGCGTGGTGCAGATGCACCTGCTCGGAGTCCCGGCTTCAGCCGGCAACGCGTTGAAAGAGCCGCACCGCGCAGGCAGTTCGGAGCCGCGACCGGCTAAAGCCGGGACTCCAAACCTCTCCCTCGTCTTCGCCATCCCGGACCATCCGTGGGTGGATACGGCGGAAGGCGCGGCGGTGCGCATTGCCATGACCGTGGGCGTGGCGGGCGAGCACCCCGGCGAACTGCTTGAAGTCAAAGAGGAGCAACCGCAGGACGACGGCTCCGAGCGAGTCACCTTCACCGCCCAACGCGGAAAGATTTCAGCCGACCTCACAGTTGGCGCGAATGTGAACAGCGCACAAACTCTGAAGGCGAACGAAGGAATGAGCTGCCCCGGAGTTCAACTGATGGGAGAAGGTTTTATCGCTACTCCAAGTGAAGCGGAAGAGCTTGGCCTTGGTAGAATCGAAGGTCTGGAGAAACACATTCGACCGTATCGCAACGGGCGTGACCTCGCTGATATTCCTCGCGGTGTCTATGTAATCGATTTGTTTGGTTTGGATGAAGCGGAAGTCCGCTCACGGTTCCCTCAATTGTATCAGCGCGTGCTGAACCGCGTGAAGCCAGAGCGCGAGACGAATAACCGGGCAAGCTATCGGGAGAAGTGGTGGATATTCGGCGAGCCGGTTAAAACCACTCGCGAAGCGCTAAGGAATTTGTC
>CAIPBN010000590.1 GCA_903863315.1 uncultured Verrucomicrobiota bacterium
CAACGCCCAGTTCTGATTGTCGGCCGCGAAGCCCGGCGCGCCGGTGCGGCCTTTGCCGATGACATAAACATTCTCGCCTGGGCGCAGGTCATCGAGCCTCACCCACGCTTCGAGCGTGATGGTGTCGCCGTTCGCGAAATCGAAGCTGCTGCCGGTGCCGGGGTCGTCGAATGTGAACCGCGCGCCGTTGCCATCGAGCTGCACGGCCGTGTTGTTCGCATCGAAGTCCGGGGACTCCGGCGGGCGCGGGCCGGGCACGTCACGATGCACGCCGCCATGGGGCGTGAGACGGGTCGGTTCCTCCGCGCCAAAATCCCAGCGTGCGACGACCGCCGCCGAAACGAGCGCGCCGGACAGCAGAAACGCCATGAGCGAGGCCAAAGCAAGGTTCATGTGGCCGGGAGCATACGCAGCGCGGGCACCAGAAGCCATAGCTCGAATTGGCTGGTCGGCACCGGGAGCGATTTGCCGGGGCAATTGGACGCATCGCATCGGCATCGGCCGGGTGGATTTCGCCATCAGCCAATCGTAACAGTGGACGCGCCACCGCGGCCGTTCCGCCGGAGGGTGGGGTGAAATGGTGCGCCCTCCGGGATTGATTGGCCGATCCCGGCAACCGGAGTTGCCGCCGACGACACTGTTACCCGGTCTGGGACTGATCCGGAAGGCTTGGCAGGCGTCGGCAGGCGAGTCCGGGGTGGTGCTGAGTTGAATGGAGGCGAGTTCTTGCTCCAAGGCGAGCTGGTTGGGCGAGGAGTTGGCCCCGTCCAACCGCCGACCACCGATCTCCTGACCCCAAACCTCAAAACCTCAAAATGCACCAGTGAGTTGCTTGGTGAGGGCACCTTTGGACTTGCCTTTTTGGGGCTCACTCCGAAGATGCGCGGCCTTACTGTGCAACCAGAAGCAAAACCAACAGCAGTCCCCGAGTCGTCCTGGCAAATCGAAGCCATGGCGTGGTTTGAAACCAACCAGCGGCAACTGCTTTACGCCGGCGTGGCCGCCCTGGCCGTCTGGCTGGCTGCCTTCACTTACAACCACTTCAGAAAGAACGCGGAGGCGCAGGCCAACGCCGCGCTGGCCGCCCTGCACAAGCCCGCCGACCGCAATGGCAAGCAGACTCCGCCCACCGCCGCGGAATACCTGAAAGTGGCCGAGCAGCACGCCGGCACCCCGGCCGGGGACCGCGCGCTGCTGTTCGCCGCTGACCGGCTGTTCATCGAAGGCAAGCCGGCCGAGGCCCGGGCTCGCTTTGAAAAGGTGCTCGCTGCCAAGCCCACCGGGGCCTTCGCCGCCATCGCGGCCATCGGCATTGCCGCATGCCATGAGGCAGCGGGGGAAGCCGACAAAGCCTTGGCCGCCTATGAGCAGGTTGTGACCCTGCACGCTAGCACGCCTGAAGTGAATCAGGCCCGGCTGGCGCTGGGACTGCTGAACGAACAGAAAGGCCGGAATGATCAGGCCCTCCGCCTTTACGACGAAGTGCTTCGCGCCAAGCCGGTGACGGTGTGGCGCATGGAAGCGGAGATGCGGCGGGAGCAACTGCTGCGCCGCCATCCCCAGCTTGCGGTGGGCGGCCTGCCCAGTGCGGCGGCAGCGGCCAGCACCACCGTGACTGCGCCTGCCACCAACGCCCCTGCCCCCGCCAAGAAGTAGTGCGCGCCGCCGCTGGCGCGCCACCCCCAGTCCCCTTCCTGCCATGAAACTCACCATCATCGGCACCGGTTACGTCGGCCTCGTTTCCGGAGCCTGTTTTGCCGAGGTCGGCCACCATGTGATCTGCGTGGACAACGATCTGCGGAAGGTTGAAACCCTCCGTAAAGGTGGCATCCCTATTTACGAGCCCGGCCTTGAAGAGATGGTGAAGCGCAATGTCGCCGCCGGGCGGCTGCACTTCACCGGCGACACGGCGGAAGGCGTGCAGAAATCCGATGTGATCTTCATCGCCGTCCCGACGCCGCCTCAGCCCGACGGCTCCGTGGATTTGTCCTACATCGAGAAAGTCGCCCGGGACATCGCCGCTGCGATGACCAGCTACAAGATCGTCGTGGACAAGAGCACCGTCCCGGTGAAAACCGGTGAGAAGGTCGCTGAAACCATCAAGCGCTACTGCAAGGCCAAGGTGGAATTCGACGTGGTGAGCAACCCGGAGTTCCTGCGCGAGGGTTTCGCGGTCGA
>CAIPBN010000591.1 GCA_903863315.1 uncultured Verrucomicrobiota bacterium
CTTTTCCGCGCCAGATCCGCCGCCTGCACCAGCGTCACCCGGCGCGCGGCGTAAAAAGACACGGCCAAGTCCTCAAGCACCTCGGTCTCGGTCAAGCCTTGGAGTGATTTGAGCTGGTCGGGCAATGTGATGACCATGATGGGAGACTAGCGGAAACACTTGGGCATTTCAACGCGGCGTTCCAGGAGCCTCACGGCATCTCCACCCCCAGCTCCCGCACCACGAAGCCCAGCTTGTCCGCCGCTTCCTCAATGAGCTTCGCCGTGGGCTTGCCCGCGCCGTGGCCGGCTTTGGTCTCGATGCGGATCAGCACCGGCGCACCGAGCGAGCTCTGGCAGGCCTGCAATCGCGCCGCGAACTTGAAGCTGTGCGCCGGCACCACACGATCATCGTGGTCGGCGGTGGTCACGAGCGTCGCGGGATAGCGCACCCCGGCGCGGAGGTTGTGGTAGGGCGAGTAGGCGTGCAGGGCCTTGAACTCCTCCGCGCTGTCCGCGCTGCCGTAGTCGCTCGTCCACGCCCAGCCGATGGTGAACTTGTGAAACCGCAGCATGTCCATCACGCCCACTGCGGGCAGGCACGCCCCGAAGAGATCGGGCCGCTGCGTCATGCACGCTCCCACGAGCAGGCCGCCGTTGCTGCCGCCGGCAATGGCAAGCCGCGCGGGCGAGGTGTATTTCTTCGCGACCAGCCACTCCGCCGCCGCGATGAAGTCGTTGAAGACGTTCTGCTTCTTCAGCTTCGTGCCGGCCTGATGCCACTCCTCACCGTATTCGCCGCCACCCCGGAGATTCGCCACGGCATAGACGCCGCCCAGCTCCAGCCACACCGCCATGCTCACGCTGAAGCCCGGCGTCTGCGAGAGGTTGAAGCCGCCGTAGCCGTAGAGATACGTCGGGTTCGTGCCATCCAGCTTCAGGCCTTTTCTGTGCGTGAGGAACATCGGCACGCGTGTGCCGTCCTTGCTGTTGTAAAAGACCTGCTTTGTCTCGTATCGGGCGGAGTCGAAGTCCACCTTCGGCGCGCGGAACACGGAGCTCTTTCCGCTGCTCACATCATAGCGATATATGGTGCCCGGCGTGGTGAAGCTCGTGAACGAGTAGAAAGTCTCCGCGTCCGTCCGCTTGCCGCCGAAGCCGCCCGCGCTGCCCAGCCCAGGCAACGCGACTTCCCCCAGCGACTTGCCCGCCCGGCTGAAGAGCTTCACCGCGCTGCGGGCGTCCTTGAGATACGTGCAGATGAACTGGTCGCCCACGAGGTTCACGCCCTTGAGCGTGTCCGTGGCCTGCGGGATGACTTCCTTCCAGTTCGCCCGCTCCGGCTTCGCCGTGTCGATGGCGATGACGCGGCCACGCGGAGCCTTCAAGTCCGTGTAGAACCAGAACACGCCGCCATCGTTGTCCACGAAGCTGTAGTCGGCGTCGAAGTCATCGAGCAGCTTCACCACCGGGGCATCCGGTCGCGTGAGGTCACGGTAGTAGATCCGGTTCCTCGGGTCCGTGCCCTGCCAGATGCTGATGATCAAAAACCTCCCGTCATCCGAGACGCTGCCACCAAAGCCCCAGTCCGGCTGATCGCGCCGCTCGTAAATGAGCACGTCGTCATCCTGCGGCGTGCCGACCTTATGGAAATAGAGCTTCTGGAACTTGTTCACCCCCTTCAGCGCATCACCGGCCTTGGGCGCGTCATAACGCGAGTAGTAGAAGCCCTTCCCGTCCTTGGTCCAGCTCACGCCGCTGAACTTGACCCACTTCAAATGATCCCCCAGATCCGCGCCCGTCCGCACGTCGCGCACCTTCCACTCGTTCCAGTCCGACCCGCTCGTCGAAAGGCCGTAAGCCATCAAGTTCCCGTCCTCGCTCAGCTTGTAGCCGGAGAGCGCCACCGTGCCGTCGGACGAAAGCTTGTTGGGGTCGAGCAGCACGCGCGGGGTCGCCTCCAAGGTGTCCGCCACGTAGAGCACGCTCTGGTTCTGCAAGCCATCATTCTTCGAGAAGAAGTAGCGCCCGCCCTGCTTGAACGGGATGCCGTAGCGCTCAAAGTTCCACAACTGCGTGAGCCGCTCCTTGAGCCGCACGCGCTCGGGGATTTGGTCCAGGTAATGGTAAGTCACCTTGTTCTGGGCCGTGACCCACGCCTTCGTCTCCGGCGCGTTGTCATCCTCCAGCCAGCGATACGGATCAGCCACCTTTGTGCCGTGGTAATCATCCACGATGTCCTGCGTGAAGGTTTCCGGATAGGCGAGGCGGGTGTTCATTTTACTCTTGTGGACGGACGCAGGCGCAGCGTCGCTGGCCAGCCACGCGCTCACGGTGAAGAACACTCCCAGTGGCCAGAGGAACGAATGTTTCATGCGTGCGCGCATGTTGCTGGAAATGCCGA
>CAIPBN010000592.1 GCA_903863315.1 uncultured Verrucomicrobiota bacterium
ACGGCATACGAGATACGAATTCGTGACTGGAGTTCAGACGTGTGCTCTCCGATCTCGATCCACGCCCCCGTCGTGTATTGGGCTGCGTCAATGCCTTGAGCGAACAATTCGTTTGCGCACGCGCTTGCTTTTGGTGCTGGATTGAGTTCAAGAGTTGTGGTCGGAGTTGCGTCTGCGTTAAATGCCGCGCACGTAAGCGGGGAGGAGCGCCCTGTTCCACGCTGGTCGACCAATACGATGTCACGGTTTTTGCGTACGTCGGTTAGTTTTGCTGCGAACGGCCCCAGGTAACTGGCGGCTTGGCCAGGGCCTCTGAGCGTCGGCAGCCTTCTTGGCGGCCGCAGGGCGAGGCGCATCAGACTTGCCGGCGAAGAGGCCACGGAACCAATTGCCAAAACCTTTTTTCGGTTCGGGCTCGATTCTGTAACGACCGGTTGACTCCAAGGGGTCGGGCACTGGAGGCACGTTCTCGGTCAAGGCGCTGGGCGGGGCAACCTTGGGCGGTTCGGGCTTTACCTCGGGAACAATTGGCGCGGGCGGTGGCACCGGAGCCGGGGTGGAAACCAGTGCGGGCGGAGGGACCGCAGCCACGACCACCGGGGGCTGCGGCACGGGCGGGGGAACCGCGGGCCGGCCGGGCGGTAGTGCAACCGGGGGCGTGGTGATGGGCTTGATCTCAACGGGTTCAAAGCTCGGCGGGGTGCTCGGAGCGGTAATCGGGGAGCGAGGAGTGGCTTTCGCCATCGCCTTTGAACCAGCCTTGGTCGGGGGCACAGGCGCGGCGGGAGTCTTGGAGCCGGCCAGTTGCGCCCCGGTTGCGATGGGAACGGGGCCAGGGGCGGGGGCCGCCGGGGCCTTGCGCGTGACCAGATCGGCGGCGACGTAGGCGAACGTGTTGGCAGGGGCCTCAATTTCCAGCCAGTCACCGTTGCGCCGGAGTTCCTTGAGCTGCGTGCCGCGGGTGATGCGGCCCAGAACGCTGAAGTTTTCGCCCGGACCGGAGCGGATGTTCAAACGGGGCGCGGCCACCACGCCGTTCGTGATGAAAAGGGTGTTCACCCATACGGGGGTGTTGGCCGGCAGTGCCACGCGCAGCCACTTGGCTGGCTCGCCTTTGGCGGGCTTGGGATGAACGATCTCCTCTAAGACTAGGAGCTTCTCACCTTGCTTGAACTGGGTGACGACCTCGCTGCCGGTGTTGGGCTGCCCGCGGACATTGATGCGATTGCCTTTGACCACGGCCTCGTCAGCGGCAAAGACGCCCCCGACGCCCAGCAAGAGCGCGGCGGCCAATGGAAAATGGCACTTCATAGTCCGGGGAGTAGAGCTTTTTCCAGCCCTGCCTGTCAACGTCTGGCACTTTGAAATGATGCATGATTGGCCGGCAAAAGATTCACGCTTCCGTAACCAGTGAACAGTTGCCGGACTGCCCAGCCGTGGCTAGGGTGCGGTCGTAGTGCCGGACCACAGCATGGTGACTCGTATTACCCGCAAAACCCACTGCCCAGCATGCAATATCCAACTCACTCTTGGGACAAGAAGCGAGTCCCTGCCTTCACCCTAATTGAACTCTTAGTGGTCATCGCCATCATCGCGATCCTTGCCGGAATGTTGCTGCCAGCGTTGGGCAAGGCCAAACAGAAGGCCGCAGCAACCAGTTGCATGTCCAATCTCCGGCAGTGGGGGCTGGCCGGGACGCTCTACAGTGACGAGCAGGACGAGGTCTTTCCACACGAGGGCAACGCCTCAGCCATCAACGCTGGCAAGAACCTGTCGGCGTGGTTCAACACGGTTACGTCATATGCGAGCCAACCGAGACTGGACCAGCTTTACGCCAACGGCACGCCGCCTTTGCCAAAAGAGCGAAACATTTTCTCATGCCCCTCCACCGTGATTCAGCCCGCCACGCTGCCCACCTTTGCAGCCCCATTCTTCATGATTGGTTTCAGCAGCGCCATGGATCCAAATGACACGGTCACGGGGGTGAACAACAATCTCTTCCGCCGGACCCAAGTGCTTCGGCCGGCGGACACGCTAGTTTTTTCCGAAAACAACGAGGGGACATTTCCGTCAGTGACCGGAAGGTTTGCTCCAGCCCGGCACAGCCTCATGGGGAATTTTTCCTTTGCCGACGGCCACGCCAGCGCGGTGAAGACCAATGATTACACCCGCACCGCAGCGGAGGCTGCGTCCTCGACCACGGAGTGGGCCACGCCCCGGGTTGTTTACTGGTATCCGTTCGACGGGGCTCCGCAGTGAGCGCCGGCCGCACCTGAGGACACAAAACCGGTTCGGCTTACTTGT
Organism: uncultured Verrucomicrobiota bacterium; assembly: GCA_903863315.1. Classification (GTDB taxonomy): domain Bacteria; phylum Verrucomicrobiota; class Verrucomicrobiia; order Limisphaerales; family SXTU01; genus SXTU01. Next base: position 2,305 of record CAIPBN010000592.1, read on the forward strand.
TCCGCGCGTCCCAGTCCTTCCAGAACATAGCCGGGGCGGTGACGCGGTCCCAGTTGTCGAGCGGCACGTTGTAGCCCAGGCGCTTGAGCTTGGGCAGTTGCCGCAGTGCCACCACGGAAGGGGAAGGGAAGGGGATGCTGAGTTGTTCCAAATCCTGGCATTCCCACAGCGGGTTCAAATCCGGCTGGGTGGGAAGTCCATCGAGCCGCAGTGTCTTCAACGGCATCCCCGCCAAGGGGGCGACGCTGGTCACCTCGGTTTTGGACAGGTTCAACAGTTGCAGCGGGGCACCGCGGAGAGCGTCAAGCTTGGAGACTTTGGTGCCCGAGAGGTCCAGTTCGATGTTGAGCGGAGCGCCTTGCAGCGGGGAGATGTCCGAAATCTGGGTGTCGGCGAGACGGAGAATATCCAGCGGCATGCCCGCGAGCGGGGCGATGCTCGCCACCGTGGTCTCCCGCAGGTCGAGATAGCGTAGTGAGGTCATCTTCTCCAACGCGGCGATGCCTTGCACCGGGGCCTTGAAGCAGCTGAGATGCTGCAGCCGCATGCCCTTAAGCGCAGAAATGTCCCGCACCAGGGTGCGATCCATCAGGTTGGTGACCAGCGGCATGCCCGAGAGGGCGGAAATGTCATCCACCTTGACGTTGTTTAGGTTGAGGAACTGCAAGGGCGTGCCCTTGAGGGCCGAGAGGCTAACGACTTTGGTGCCTTCGAGATTAAGCCACTTGAGTGGCCGCCCGGCCAGGGGGGAGAGATCGCGGACCTGTGTGGAGCCCAAGTCCAGCCATTCGAGGGTCTTGACTTCGGCGAGCGGCTTCAAGTCAGTGGCCCGGTAGCCGTTCAGATCAAGGCGCTTGAGCGGCAGGCCGGCCAGCGGCCCCAGATCGAGCACGTTAATGCAGCCGCGCAGGTTCAACTCGACGAGCTGCTTGGCGTCTTTCAACGGACCGAGGTCCGAGATGCCCGCTAGACCGCTCAGATCCAGCCGGGTGAGCGGCATTCCGCGCAAGGCCGAGAGGTCGGTGATGTCGGTGCAGCCCGCGAGATTCAGGGTGGAAAGGGGGATGCCGTTGAGGCCGCGCAAGCTGGCCACTTTCTGGCCAGAGAGGTTGAGATGAAACTCGCCCGAAGCCTCTCGCTCGAGCAACTCAGGCTTGATGCCTCCCGCCGCCAGGTTTCTGCGGAACGTGTCGATGATCCCCGTGTCGCCTGCGGCGAAACGGGCGAACATCAGCCCGGCTTCCTCCACGCGTCCCTGCTCGCGCATCGCCTCGTAAATGCGGCGATAGCTTTCCGGCTTGAGCTTCTTCAAGTCGGTGTTGTCACGGAGCGCGGCGGCCACGACGATGGAGCTCTTTGTTGCTTCCGGATGGTTCGGGATGAGCTCACGAGCCCGCTCGTAGGCGGCCCGCGCGGCGGGATAGGCTTCGAGCGAGGTCAGGATGTTGCCCTTGATGTTGTGGAAGTTGGCGTTGGAGCCATCGAGCTTGATGGCCTGATCGATGTTGGTGAGGGCCAGCCCGAACTGCAGCTTGCGCAAATCGCCCTCGGCGACGGCGGCGAAGGACGGCGCAGTCTTGCGCAGCTCGACCACGGTTTCCTCCGCCCGCTTCAGTGCCTTCTGCGCCTCGATCTCGCTCAACTTCACCTTGCCGAGGAAGCCAAGGATCACCGCGAAGATGGCTATGACGGCAGCGAGCGCCATGAAGGCCTCCTTCTTGTTGCGTTGAAGCATCAGCCCCAGCAGCGTGAAGATGTTCGCGTCCTGCGCCCGCGTCGCGTAGCCGCCCTGAAAGGCCGCGATGTCCGCCTGCAATTCCTCCACCGTCTGGTAACGCTCCTGCGGATCGCGGGTCATGCACTTCATGGCCACGGCGGACAGCGCGGAGGGAATGACGCCGTCCGGACAGTGGGGGGCCACCTTGCCGGCGGGATTCTCGACAGGCAGATCGTTGTAAACTGAAGGCGGGGTGATCGAGCCCTCGGTAACCTTGGTCAGGATTTCATCAAGGCTGGAACCGGTGATCGGTGGCTGGGTGGTGAGGATGCAGTAGAGGATTCCCCCGAGCGCGTAAATGTCTGAGCGGGTGTCAATGTCGGACACGCGGCCCTCGGCCTGCTCCGGGGCCATGTAATTCGGCGTGCCCTTGACTTGCCCCGCCATCGTCGCCATCGCGTCGGCTCCGCTTCCACCGGGCAGCGGCCCCGAGAACTCGCCACCGGCCTCCTCGGTGTCCGCCTGGCCTGGTTCCGGCAGCACCTTGGCCAGCCCCCAGTCCAGCACCAACACCTCGCCGAACTCGCCGACCATCACGTTGTCCGGCTTCAAATCACGATGCACCACCCGGCGCGAATGCGCATACGCGATGCCGTCGCACACCTTCTGGAACACGGTCAGCAGCCGCGAAAGTGGAAAACGCTGGATGGTGTCCGGATTGCCGTCGCGGATGTCCTTGAGGATGTCCCGGAGCGTCCGGCCCTCGATCAACTTCATCGTGTAGTAGATCGTGCCATCGGCGGCCACGCCAATGTCATGCAGCGGGACGATGTTGGGATGCTCGAGCTGGCCGGTGATTTGCGCCTCGGCCACGAAACTGTAAACGGCCTGCTCGGTGGCTTCAGCGCTGTTCAGCATCACCTTGAGCGCCACGGTGCGGGCCAGATTGTTGTCCTGGGCCTTGAGCACCGCTCCCATGCCGCCGGTGGCGACGACGCCCTCCAGCGAATAAAACCCCGTGCCGGCCTGAGTCTGGGGGGCGAAAGCCGAGTGATCCGTTGCCCCGCGCGCGGAGAGAAAATGGCCGATGGTGATGTTGCCCCGGCCAGCCTCGGCGTCCAGCGTGCGCTTGAGCTGCACAAGCAACTGCTCCGCCGCCCGCCGTTGCGGAGTCGCCTGGGGCTGTTCTTTGGCTTTGAACTTGATCATGACTCAGAGGCGGGACTCAGCTCGGAACTGAGATCCAATCTGTGTCGACCGTGAAAAAAAAGCCAGCCCCGAGATGGTGGGCGGCACCAGCTATTTGGCCGTCGGCCCCGCGTAACCGCGCCAGAGCCAGCGCATTGTGTCGGGAAGAATCGCGCCGCCGTGCTTGCCGCTGTGGCCGCCGTCGCCCATCACGAGGTCGCACTCAATCTTCGTGAACTTAAGCGCGGCGAACATTTCCTGATTCGAGAGCGGCCAGTGGCCGTGGAGGTTGTCGAGGTCGTTGGAACCTTCCTGGAGGAAAACGCGCAGACGGCGGCGACCTTCCCAGAGCTGGCGTTCAGAGGCGGGGGCGTTCTTGTCCGGCTCAACGGACGCCTTGCGAATCAAGGCGGGGTAAACATGGCCGCCGCGAATGTTGGTGAAGCTGCCGATGTGGCTGATCACTTTGCCAAACGAGTCAGGCCTTTCCCAAGCCGCAGTGAACGCGCAGATGCCGCCGGAACTGATGCCGACCGTGGCGCGCCCGGCTGGATCCGAGGTGACTTTCCACTTCTTCTCCACCTCGGGAAGAAGTTCTTCCAAAAGGAAGCGGGCGTAAGCGTCACCAAGCGAATCGTATTCGAAGCTGCGGTTGCTGCGGGATTTTTGTCCGGGCTCGGCCGGCGGGACGGAGCCGGGATTGATGAAGACGCCAATGGTCACAGGCATTTCCTTCTTATGAATCAGGTTGTCCATCACCACGGGGGCGCGGAACGAGCCGTTGGTGCCCTGATAACCGCCGCCGTCTTGAAAGACCATGAGGCAGGCGGGCTGGGCGGGATTGTATTGCTTGGGCACATAGACCCAGTAATCGCGCTCTGTGCCGGGGAAAATCTTGGAGGTCTTGAAGTTGAACTTCTCGACGGTGCCGGCGGGCGTGCCGGGCTGCGTCGTGGAGTCGGCACCGAGCTTGTAGTCATCGGCGGCGCGAGTTGGTTGCGCGCAGATGAGCACGAGCGCAACGAGGGGGGGCAAGAGCTGCTTCATGCGCGTGAGTATGTCGGCGTGCCGGATGAAGGCAATTCGGATTCGCGACTGAGGGCGGCCGCATCATAGGGCAAGAGTCGTGCGAACCAGTTGGCCTGACTTCAACCACATTGCTGGTGAATGCGGCTGGTTTGACAGCCGGGGCGGAATATGAGACTGCTTCGCCCAGCAGCCGAATCGCGGCCTCTTCCCGAAGCCGCGAGCGGGGAACCCAACGTCCGGGCAACCGGACCGGGGCGAACGGCGGAAACGCCGGGGCCACTTTCCAGGCCCAGCCCGACAGCTAACCTCGCAGGCATGGGAAAGGGCGATCCTCTGGGAGCGCGAGTGCGCCACCCACGTTCACCCGTTCAGGTAATAGGGCCGTCCCCCCAGTGGACGGACGGCGGGCATTCACCTTGCCCGCCGGATAGAACTGTGTGCGCGTATGAAAACTGAAACTGCGAAGTGCCCGGAATGCGGTGGGGAGTCGCTCCACGAAGCCACCACCAGTGCTGGCGGTGGCTACGGCCCTGATCTGCTGTCAGGACTCGGGCGATGGGGCTTGGGCGGGCTGATTCAAGTCGAGATGGCCAAGTTCCGCGTGGTGGTGTGCGCGGCGTGTGGTCTGACGCGCTTCTACGCGGAGGAGGCAGCCCGCGCAAAACTGGCCACGGCTGACAGATGGCAGCGGATTTGAATCGTCGCCGGCCATTTCACCTGACAAACTTTCCTCGCCGTCATGCAAAGCAACGACTCGGCCCGCCCCGCACTTTCCGCCCTCACGATCGCCGCCCTCGGCGTGGTCTATGGTGACATCGGCACCAGCCCGCTTTACGCCATGAAGGAGTGCTTCCTGCCGGGCAGCTCGCACTCGGTGAAGCCCACGCCGGAGAACGTGCTCGGTGTCCTCTCGCTCATCTTCTGGTCGCTCGCTCTCATTGTGAGCGTCAAGTATCTGGCGTTCGTCATGCGCGCGAACAACAAGGGCGAGGGCGGCATCCTCGCGCTGATGTCGCTGGCGTTCCCGGACCGTGAGAAGCCCCAGCGCGTGCGCGCCGTGCTCATGGGTTGTGGCGTGTTCGGCGCGGCCTTGCTCTATGGCGATGGGATGATTACGCCGGCCATCTCAGTGCTGAGCGCGGTCGAGGGCTTGAACGTGGCGACGACGGCTTTCGAGAACTTCATCCTGCCCATCACCGTGGTGATTCTCGTCGGCTTGTTCAGCATCCAGCGAATGGGCACCGGGCGCGTTGGGGCGATGTTTGGACCGGTGATGGTGGTGTGGTTCATCGTGCTGACGGCACTGGGCATCAAAGGAATCATCGAGAAGCCCGCCGTCATCGCCGCCATCAATCCGTGGCACGGAGTCAACTTCCTGCTGACCGCCGGACATCAGGGCTTCGTGGTCATCGGCTCCGTGTTCCTCGTGGTGACCGGTGGCGAGGCGCTTTATGCGGACATGGGGCACTTCGGCATCCGGCCGATACGGCTCGCGTGGTTCGGATTGGTGCTGCCTGCGCTGTTCATCAATTACCTTGGGCAAGGAGCATTGCTGCTGACGAACCCTGACGCCGCCGCGAATCCTTTCTATCTCCTCGCGCCGAAGTGGGCGCTCTACCCGCTGGTCGCGCTGTCCACGGCGGCAACGGTCATCGCTTCGCAGGCGCTTATCTCCGGCGCGTATTCGCTCACCATGCAGGCCATCCAGCTTGGCTATCTGCCCCGCATGCATATCCGCCACACCAGCCGCGACGAGCGCGGGCAGATTTACATGCCACATGTGAACTGGGCGCTCATGCTCGCGTGCATCGGTCTCGTGCTGGGCTTCCGCTCCTCCACGAACCTCGCCGCCGCCTACGGCATCGCGGTGACACTCACCATGCTGGTGACCACGATGCTCTTCTATTTCGCCGCGCGCCGGATGTGGGGCTGGACGCGCTTCAAGGCTGCTGCCGTCTGCTGCGTGTTCTTCGCGCTGGAGGGGGCCTTCTGCGGATCCAACTTGCTCAAGGTCGCGCATGGCGGCTGGTTCCCGCTCGTGGCGGGAGCGGGCATCTTCGCCATCATGGCAACGTGGAAGACGGGCCGCCGCCTCGTTTGGGAGCGCATCAAGGACGCCACGCTTCCCCGCGACCTGTTCATCGCCGACATCCAGGCCAACCCGCCGCAGCGCGTGCCGGGCACAGCGATTTTCATGGCCGGCAACCCGAATGGCACGCCCGTCGCGTTGCTGCACAATCTCAAGCACAACAAGATTCTCCACGAGCGCAACATCCTCCTTACCATCGTCACGGAGGAGGAGGCGCACGTGCCCGAGGCCGAACGCGTGCAAGTCGAGCAACTGCCCGCTGGCTTCCAGCGAGTCGTGGGCCGCTATGGCTTCATGGAGGAGCCGCACATCCTGAAGCTGCTCGCCGACGCGCCATTGACCGGCGGGCCGA
>CAIPBN010000593.1 GCA_903863315.1 uncultured Verrucomicrobiota bacterium
GCCCTTGCCCCACCAGTCGTGCGCGCCCTCTTCGCCGTGGGCGTAATGCGTGTTGCGGAAGAACCACGAGGCCAGCGCACGGTCCTCGTCGGTGATCGGAGCCTTGCCGGTCGCACGGCGATACTGCTCGGCTTGGGTGGCGAAGAGGCGGTCGAAGGTCGATAGCGCGAGTTCGCCCGGATACCACGGATGGTCCGTGCGGAGCTGCGGGTCGGCGGTTTCGGCGGCGAGGGTGAAAGCAGTGGCGAGTATGGCGATTCCACCTAACGAAGAGGCGGGACGGGCACAGAGTGGAAAGCTCATGGGACGAAGCTCGACGGTTGGAGTTACTCCATCACAAACTCCACGTCACAGCGGTAGCCGGGCATGCAATCCAGCTTACGCCGATGCTCGCGGGCGGCGGGGTCGTTCCAGCGCGAGAGTGGGAGCAGTTCCTCAAGCGATGCAGTTGGCACGCGCCGCCACTCGGGCGGCAGCACGGGCAGCTCGAAGTCGGGCACTTCAATTTTTGCGGCCGTAGTGTCGTTGGCAGTAGTCATACAATTCGACGGTTCCATACTTGTCGCACAACTCGCGGAACTCGGGTGTCGTCACATCCACGCGGTTCACCTCGATGAGCGACGCCACGTCGCCCATGTCCTTTATGCCGCGCGAGCCGCGCGTGTGGCGGATGGCGTGAAACTTCAGCGCGAGCAGATGGCTCAAGCTTGGCAGCGGCACAGACACGCCCAGCACCGTGCGGCGCATGGCTCCGGCGTGCAGTTGGCTGAATGTCTCGTCGTTGGTCAGCATGATGTCGAGCGGCATGCCTTTGCCGGTCGTCAGCTCGAACTGCATAAACGAATCACCATCCTGCCACGGGTGATAGTTCAGCGCCGCGAAGAGCTCAATCCAAGCCGTTTGGTCCGCCCGGCGAATCATCAAGTCCATGTCGTCCGTCGTGCGACCGTAACCGTGTTCCACCACGGCCAGCCCACCGATGAGCAGAAACGGCAAGCCACGCTCCTCTGCCGCATGGGCGATGGCGCCGAGCAGCCCGGTCGCTTCCTCGACATTTCTCAGGCCAGTCATACTCCCGCATCCCAATCCACGCTGTTCTCCTGCCGGCCCACGCGCCAGAGGACGTTCTTCGTCGGCTCGAGCAGCTTCCTCACCTCGGCAATCAACTCATGGTCCACCGGCTCGTCCAGCCACTGGAGCTGCTTCGCCATGTTGTCCGGGTTAGCCGTGCCGGGGACCGTTGTGGCGATATCGGGATTCTGCACGCAGAACTGCAAGGCCAGCTTTGCGATGTCCACGCCCCGCGCGTCGCAGAACTCCACAGCTTTACGGCACTGCGCCTTGAGCGAGTCCGGCGCGTGATGCCATGTTGGCAGCGGTTGCCGCGTCAGCAGCCGCTCGCTGAAGGGCGACGCGCTCATAATGCCCACGCCCTTATCCTTCAGATACGGCAGCAGCCCTGCCAGCGACGTGTTGTTCAGCGCGTAATGGCAGTAGCTCAGCATGCAGTCCAGCTCCGTGCGGTCGAGGACGTAGCGGAAGATGTTCAGTGGGAACCCGGTGACGCCGATGAAGCGGATCTTCCCCTGCTCGCGCGCCTTGCGCAGCGCGGGCAACGCCTCGTCCACCACCTGCTGCATGTCCCCGAACTCGATGTCGTGGCACTGCATGATGTCGATGTGCTCCACGCCCATGCGCTGAAGGCTCTCGTCCACGCTGCGCAGGATGCGGTCGTAGCTGAAGTCAAATCCCGCCACGTCGTAACGCCCGCACTTTGTCCCGAGGATGTAGCGGTCGCGGGCAATCCCCTTGAACGCCCGGCCGAGCACCTGCTCCGACAACGTGCGCCCGTAGTAGGGCGACGTGTCGATGAAGTTCACGCCGCCGTCCAGCGCCACGTGGAGCGAGCGGATGGCCCGCGCCTCGTCGGTGGCGTTGCCGTATTCGTTGCCGAGCGAGGCGGCCCCGTAGCTGATGACCGAGAGGTTCAGGCCGGTTTCGCCGAGTGGACGATATTGCATGGGGGGCAGGGGAGTTGTGTGTGCTGGCGAAACTCTAGTCAGCCGCTCCCCGGCGGGCAAGCGGGGACGCTTGCGGCACGGCCGGCCGGAGGCCGGCGCTACGTAGCGCCGGCGTCCCCGCCGGCTCAATTTCGGGGGCAGTGTCAAGTTGCGCCCCAGTTGAAGAAGAAAATGCGTGCGAAAACTGGGCGGTTTTGTGACAACTGCCGCGCATGTTTTCACTCGCCCGTTTGTTTGGTAAGGAAGATCGTTTCTTCGCCCTGCTCGAAGCCAGCGCGGAGGAGGCGCGGCACAGCGTCCAGGCCATGGTCAAGCTCAGCAAGGCCGCCGGCCAGCCCGGCAGTCTGGAGGAGTTCGCGGCTTCGCGCCGGGCAGACAAGAAGATCACGGAGGAGATCAGCGAGGCGCTGACGACGACCTTCGTGACTTCGATTGAGCGCGAGGACATCGAGGCGCTGTCGTATGCGCTCTATAAGATCCCCAAGACGGTGGAGAAGTTTGCGGAGCGAATCGACCTCGCGCCGGAGCAGGTGCGGGGAGTGGACTTCGCGCGGCAGACGGCGCTGATCGAGCTGGCGGTGGAGACGCTGGTGACCATGGTGCGGGGCCTGCGGCGACCCGATCTGGCACAGGTGAAGTCGCTCAACGCCCGGCTGCAGCAGTTGGAAGGGGACGCGGACAAGGCGGTGCTGGAGCTGATGAAGGATGTGTATGGCGGCAAGCATCCGCCGCAGCGGGCGCTGCTGTTGAAGGACCTTTTCGAGCTGCTGGAGAAGGTGATTGACCGGTGCCGGGATGCCGGAAACGTGGTGACGCACATTGTTCTGAAGAACTCCTGACGCGCGATGGAACTCATCCTGACCGTCGTGCTGGTGGCGTTGATCTTCGAATATATCAACGGGTTCCATGACACGGCCAACTCGATTGCCACGGTGGTGTCCACGAAGGTGCTCTCGCCACGGCAGGCCATCGTGCTGGCGACGGTGACGAACTTGGTGGGGGCAATGATGGGGGTGGCGGTGGCCAAGACGATCACGAGCGGGCTGGTGGATTCAGCGGTGGTGAGCACGCACACGATCATCTGCGCGTTGCTGGGGGGAATCGTGTGGAACCTGCTGACGTGGTGGTTTGGGCTGCCGTCCAGCTCGACGCACGCGATGGTGGGCGGGTTGGTGGGCGCGGCGTTTGCGTCCGCGCACGGGAGTATGACGGCGATCATCTGGTTCAAGGAGAAGGCCGGTGCGCCGCTGTGGCGGGCGGATGGATTGCTACCGAAGGTGATTTTGCCGATGGTGACTTCGCCGGTAATCGGGCTGGTGGTGGGCTTTGTGGTGATGAGCCTCCTGTATCTGGTGGTGTTCAACTGGCGGCCGCGCACGGTGAGCCTGACCTTCGGCAGGCTGCAGATTTTCAGCGCCGCTTACATGGGCTGGAGCCACGGGCAGAACGACGCTCAGAAGACGATGGGCATCATCGCCCTGGCCTTGCTCGCGGGCACCAAGGCCGGCGATCTCGCGAGTGCGCCGGAGTGGTTGAATTTCTTGAAGATTGAAACGCTCGGGCCGAACAAGGATCAGATCCCCATATGGATCAAGGTGACTTGCGCGCTGACGATGGCGGCGGGCACGGCGGCGGGGGGGTGGCGGATCATCAAGACACTCGGGCACAAGATGGTGAAGCTCCAGCCGGTGCATGGCTTCGCGGCGGAGACGACGGCGGCGACCGTGCTGGCCGGGGCGGCGATGCTGGGGATGCCGGTTTCCACCACGCACGCGATCACCACGAGCATCATGGGCGTGGGCGCGGCGAAACGCTTCAGCGCGATCAAGTGGGGCGTGGTGGAGCGGATCATCTGGGCGTGGGTGCTGACGTTGCCGGCCACGGCGGTGGTGGCTTATGGGCTGATGCGAGCCTGCCAGATGGCGGGCTGGGTGAAGTAGGCCCAGCGGCGAGACTGCGTGATCTGTGGACGCACCAACTGCCACTCATTCCTCGCCGCGGGTCGCGGCGGTCATCGTTGCGGCCGGCTCGGGCACCCGGATGGGGCCGGGCGTGGACAAGCTGTTCCTCGAAATCGCCGGGCGGCCCATTGTCGCGCACACGTGGGCACGGTTTGATGCCGCGCCGATGATTGATGAACTGGTGCTGGTGGTGCGCGAGGGGATGCAGGCGGAATTCCACCAGCTCGCCGCCGAGCATCGTTTTCAAAAGCCGTATCGTCTGGTGGTGGGCGGGAAGGAGCGGCAGGACTCGGTGTGGAATGGTTTGCAGGCGGTGCCGGCAGGGTGCGGGATCGTCGCCATTCAGGACGGGGCGCGACCTTGCACCAGCCGGGCGGTGATCGAGGCGACCATCCAGGCCGCGCTGGAGATGGGGGCTGCCGTGGCCGCCCAACGGGTGACGGACACCATCAAGGAATCGGACGGCGGGACCTTGGTGGCCCGGCACATCGACCGCTCGCGGCTTTGGGCGGTGCAGACGCCGCAGACGTTCCGGGTGGAGGTCATCCGGCGCGCGTTGGCGGCGGTGCGGGAGCGGGGATTACTGGTTACCGATGACACGGCGGCGTGCGAATTGATCGGCCAGCCCGTGCGACTGGTCGAGGGCCGGGAACCGAATCCGAAGGCCACCGCGCCGGCGGATTTGCCTTACCTGGGCCTGCTGCTGGAAAGAATGAACGGTTGAAGCGGGTGGCCAGTCCATCCATGAGCTGCGGGAAATGCCTCACTTGCCAATGCCAAGGGTGGCTTCTACTGTCGGCACCATACTCATTATGAAGCGACGTTTCTTCCTCGGACTGCTGGTCGTCGTGCTCGGGCTCAACCTGGTCTTCGGCACCCGGCTTTACCTCACCCAGGCGGAAACTGCCGCGAAGGAAAATCCCTACGAGAACATCGAGCTGTTCACACGCGTGCTGGAAACCATCCGCCAGCACTATGTCGATGGCGGGAAGGTGACCTACCAGCAGTTAATCCACTCCGCGCTGAAGGGGATGGTCAACTCGCTGGACCCCCACAGCGAGTTCATGGAGGCGCGCAAATATGAGGACATGCGCAAGGACACGGAAGGGGCCTTCGGCGGCGTGGGCATCGTCCTCGGGGTGCGCACCAACGCGGGCAAGGGGATGACGCTGACCGTGTCGGAGACCATGGAGGACACTCCGGCCAGCCGCGCCGGCATCATCGCGGGCGACCGCATCACGAAAATTGGCGGCCAGACCACGGAGAAGTTCACCATTGATGACGCGGTGCGCCGCCTGCGGGGCAAGCCCGGCACCGATGTGAATCTCAGCATCTTCCGCCCGGCCACCGAGCAGGATTTGGAAATTAAAATCACCCGCGCCGTGATCAGCGTGGCGAGTGTCCGCGACCTGAATGGCCGGGGCGAGTTCGCGCTTGATGAAAACAAGATTGGCTATTTGCGGATGCGGCAGTTCGGCGAGAAGACGAGCACGGAAATGGAGGCTGCGCTGGTCAAGATGGAGAAAGCCGGCATGAAGGGCCTGCTCTTCGACTTGCGGGACAATCCCGGCGGTCTGCTCGATCAGGCCGTGAAGGTGTCGGAGAAGTTCCTGCCCCGGGGCCAGTTGGTGGTCTCCACGGAGGCGCGCCAGGCGGCGGATCGTTCCCAATACACGGCCTCCGGCGTGCGTGCCCGGCTGCAACTGCCGGTAGTGATTCTCGTCAATGGCGGCAGCGCCAGCGCCTCGGAGATCGTGGCCGGCTGCCTGCAGGATTTGAAGCGCGCCGTGGTCTTGGGCGAGCAGACCTTCGGCAAGGGCTCGGTGCAAAGCATCCTGCCGCTCTCCGACGGCTCCGCGCTGCGCCTGACGACCGCGAAGTATTACACCCCCAGCCACAAGGTCATCCACGGCAAGGGCATCACGCCGGATGTCATCGTGCCCATGTCGGCTGACGAGGAGCGCCACCTGGCCATGAAGCGCGCCGGGGCGCCGCTGGAAGCGCTGGATGAGAAGGAGCGGGAGCTGGTCCGGAACGCCAAGGACCCGCAGCTCGAACGCGCCACGGACATGCTCAAGGGCATCCTGCTCTACGACAAGCAGGGCAAGCCGCTCGGCAAGGTGGCGGCCCAGACCGCGCCCGAACCGGCCAAGAAATAGGCGCGGTGCTGCTCGCCCTCGAATCATCCTGCGACGAAACCAGCGTGGCCGTCATCCATGACGGGCGCGTCCTGGCGAACACGGTTTCCTCCCAAATCAAGCTGCACGCTGAATACGGTGGCGTGGTGCCGGAGCTGGCCACCCGCGAGCATTTGCGGAACCTCCTGCCCATCGCCCACGCCGCGCTGCGGACCGCCCGGCCGGTGACAACGGGCGAACCCCCGTTTCCCGATGACGCCGTGCACTCGGCGGCGGTCCTGGCGAAGTGCGATGCGATTGCGGCCACGCTCGGGCCGGGCCTGCCCCAGGCCCTGATGATTGGCTCGCGCGCCGCGCAGGCGATGGCCTTCGCGTTGCGCAAGCCGTTCCTCGGCATTCACCACCACGAGGCGCACTTGTATTCGCCGTGGATTGTGGCCGGCCCCACCGAGACCCAAACCGGAGCCCCGCCGGCGGCCTGTCTCCGCGCGGACTTCGGCAGCTTCCAGCCCAATGTCTCGCTGATCGTGAGCGGCGGACACACC
>CAIPBN010000594.1 GCA_903863315.1 uncultured Verrucomicrobiota bacterium
GACGTTGAGCGAATGGCTCGTGAGCGCGCGCGCGCCGATGTTGAAGACGGCGGGCAGGCGCTTGCCGGAAATGGTATAGAGCACTTCCTTCATGAGCACGAGGCCCTGACCGGAGGTGAAGTTCGTCACGCGTCCACCCGCGAGCGCGTAGCCCTCGCAAGTCGAGGCGGCCGAGTGCTCCGATTCCGGCTGCACGAACGTGAGGACATCGCCCCAGAGGTTCTTTTTGCCGTTGGAAACCTCGGTTTGATACCCGGTCCCCATCGTGGTCGAGGAGGTGATCGGATAAGCGCAGGCGCCGTTGGTGATGTTGGTCTCCACCCACACAACGCAGCCCGCTCCGTCTGACGTGGTCGGAATCCCAGGGTAGGGAAACTGCTTTTTGTCGTCGCTCATATCAGTGCTGGATCGTTAGTCGCGCAGCGAAAAGGATTTTCAACGGCGGACTGCGAGAAGGTGGATTTCGGGGTTGGACGGCGCAAGCCAAAAAGCGGAAACCAGCGCGTTCTGATCCCAGTGGGGGAGGATCAAGCCAGAATGCTCCTCACCGTTTCACCGTGAATGTCCGTGAGCCGGAAATCACGGCCCTGGAAACGGTAGGTGAGGCGCGTGTGCTCGATGCCGAGCAGGTGCATCATGGTCGCGTGCAGGTCGTAGATGCTCACCGGATCGCGGACGATGTTGTAGCAGTAGTCGTCGGTTTCGCCGTAGGTGAGCCCGGGCTTCACGCCCGCGCCCGCCAGCCACATGGTGAAGCAGCGCGGGTGATGGTCGCGACCGTAGTTGTCCGCGCTCAAACCACCCTGCGAGTAAATCGTCCGGCCAAATTCACCGCCCCACACGATCAGCGTGTCATCCAGCAGGCCGCGTTGCTTCAGGTCCAGCAGCAACGCCGCCGTGGCCTGGTCGGTGTCCCGGCACTGGCCGCGAATGGCCCTGGGCAGGCCGCCGTGATGATCCCAGCCCATGTGGAAGAGCTGGATGAAGCGCACATTCCGCTCGGCCAGGCGGCGCGCGAGCAGGCAGTTCGCGGCGTAGCTGCCGGGGCGTTTCACGTCAGGACCGTAGCTATCGAGAATGGACTCCGGCTCCTTCGAGAAATCCGTCAGCTCCGGCACGCTGGCCTGCATGCGGAAGGCCAGCTCGTATTGCGAGATGCGCGTCTGGATTTCCGGATCGCCGAGGGCCTTGAAGCGGCGGCTGTTCAACGCGCCGAGTTCATCCAGTGTCTCGCGGCGCGTCTCGCGGTCGAGGCCGGGCGGATTGGAGAGGTAGAGGACAGGATCGCCCTTGTTGCGAAACTTCACGCCCTGGTGCTGTGTGGGCAGAAAACCGCTGCTCCACAGACGATCGTAAAGCGGCTGGTCATCCGGACGACCCGAACCAAACGAGGTGAGCACCACATAGGCAGGCAGATCGCGGTTCTCACTCCCAAGGCCGTAGCTCAACCACGAGCCCATGCTCGGCCGGCCGGGGAGCTGGTGGCCGGTCTGGAAGAAGGTGATGGCCGGATCATGGTTGATGGCGTCCGTGTGCAGCGTGCGGATGATGCAGAGGTCATCCACGATGCGCGCCGTGTGCGGAAGCAGTTCGCTCAACCACGCACCGCTCTGACCGTGCTGCGCGAACTTGAAGAGGCTCGGCGCGACCGGGAACTTGCTCTGCCCCGACGTCATGGTGGTCAGCCGCTGGCCCTTGCGGATGGACTCCGGCAGATCCTCACCCCGATGTTTTTCCATCTCCGGCTTGGGATCGAACAAATCCATCTGCGACGGCGCGCCGGACTGGAAGAGATAGATCACGCGCTTGGCCTTGGGCGCGAAATTCGGGAACGCGGCGGCAGGCGCAGGTGTCGGCGCGGCGCTCATCGAGCTGCCCATGAGCGAACCCAGCGCGGCCATGCCCATGCCCGCCGCAGAATTGGCGAGAAATGTGCGACGGGCCAGCACGGTGCGGCTGCGCTCATCCAGCCCCTGAAATAAATGGTCGTTGCAGTTCATCGCTTGAGTTGAGGTTCAACGCCGACACTTCCAGATAGACCCGTATTGGTCCATCGCTGATTCACCCCGGCCGCATCATTTGGCCGTGAGCCAGCCCATGCTTTTCATCCACTCGCCGCAACGCGCCGGCCAGTCGTGGATGGGTTGCCCGCCTTTGCGCATGCCAAACCCATGCCCGCCCTTGGCGCAGATGTGCAATTCGGCCGAGAGATTCTGTCGCTTGTATTCGAGGTAGAGCATGGCGGCTTCAACGGGGTTGGACTTGTCGTCATGCGCGACAAGGAAGAACGCTGGCGGCGCGTCCGCAGGCACACTGAAGCCGGGGCGGAACTTGGTCTTGTCCGATGCGTCAAGAAATCCGCCGCCGTAGATGAAGATCAGAAAGTCCGGTCCGCGCGGATCGTCCACCCCGGCTTGCTGGGGATAAGTGCGGGGCGTCCGGTCCCAGGCCGCATGCCCGGTCAGGTTTCCGCCGGCGGAAAATCCCAGCAGGCCCACCCGGCGCGGATCCAGTTTCCAATCCGCCGCCCGTTGCCGCACCAGCCCCATGGCCCGCTGTGCGTCCTGCACCGGCAGGGCGAACATGTCCGCCTCGTCCCGCGTTGGGGTGCGGTATTTCAAGAGCACGGCCGTCACCCCGAGCGAGTTGAGCCACTCGCAGACCTGGGTTCCCTCGTGGGCGTAGGACAAAAACATAAACCCGCCGCCGGGTGCGACGATGACAGCGGTTCCGTTGGGTTGTTCCGGCTTGAACACCGTGATCGTGGGCTCGGTGACATCCGTCACCCGCCCCGGCTGTGCTCCACCAAAGGACTGGATCAGCTTCGTCGTGGCCTCGGACTTCGGCTTCATGGCGCTCGGCACGCCTTCCGGCCAGAGCTTCAAGGTCAGTGGCTCGGGCACGGCGGCCGTGGCACGGACCACCAGCAGACTGACCACGCAGGCCGACACGCAAATCACAGGGAAACGCATGGCGGAAAACTAGTTGCCGCCCAAGCCCATGGCAAACCCAAGCCGACTGCTCCGGGCACCGGGATTGCGCCTTGCTGCGAAATGAAGCATTCTCCCCACTGAAATGGCGACCAAACCAAAGACTCCGGCACCTGACCCCAAGGGGTTCCTGCCCATGACCCGTGCCGAAATGGACGCCAAAGGCTGGGCGCAGCTCGACATCCTCATCATCACCGGTGATGCCTATGTGGACCATCCGTCCTTCGGGGCGTCGATGATTGGCCGCGTGCTGGAGGCCCAAGGCTACCGGGTGGGCATCATCGCCCAGCCCGATTGGACCAAGATCGAGTCCATCCAGGGCATGGGCACGCCGCGTTTGTTTGTCGGCATCACGGCGGGCAACCTCGACTCGATGGTGTCGAATTACACCGCCGCCCGGCACAAGCGCAAAGAGGACGTTTACAGCGAGAACGGCACGCCGGGCAAACGCCCGAACCACGCCGCCGTGGTTTACTCGCAGATGGCACGCCGGGCCTTCCCCGGGGTGCCGGTCGTGCTCGGCGGCATGGAGGCCAGCATGCGGCGTGTGGCCCATTACGATTACTGGGAGGACAAGCTCCGGCCCTCCATCCTGTCCGACACCAAGGCCGACATCCTCGTCTTCGGCATGGGCGAACGGCCCGCGTGCGAAATCGCCCGGCGGCTCGCGGCCGGCAACTCCGACCTCAGCGGCATCCGTGGCACGGCCCGCTTTCTGGGGGCCAAGGCGACTGCCGCCACGGACTTCTCCGACTGCATCACCCTGCCCTCCTGGGAGGAAATGCAGACCGACAAAAGCGCCTTGCTGCGCCTGACCAAGGTGGTGGAGGCCCAGCAGACACCCTACGCCGGCAAGCGGCTCATGCAGATGCACGGCCCCCGCGCCGTCCTGCAGGAGCTGCCGGAATTCCCCGTGGACGGCCCCGACCTCGACGCGCTTTACGAGCTGCCCTTCATGCGGCTTCCGCACCCGCTGCACACGGGCAAAATCCCGGGCTTCGCCACCATCAAGGACTCCATCATCGTTTCACGCGGCTGCGCCGGCGGCTGCACCTTCTGCGGCCTGGGCTTTCACCAGGGCAAGTTCCTCTCCAGCCGCAGTGTGGACTCCGTGCTCAAGGAGGTCCGCAAGCTGGCCGAATCCGAAACCTTCCGCGGCACCGTGTCCGACCTCGGCGGCCCCACGGCCAATCTCTACGCGGCGCAAAACGGCCACGTCGAGGCGTGCAAGAAGTGCCATCGTCCCAGTTGCCTATGGCCCACCATCTGCCCGCACTTTGGCATCAACGAGCAGCCGCAGCTGGATCTGCTACGGGGCGCCCGCGCGCAACCCGGCGTCAAACACGTCTTCGTCCAGTCCGGCATCCGCATGGATGTGGCGCTGCGCACGCCCGAATACACCCGTGAGCTGGTGCAGAACCATGTCAGCGGTCACATGAAAGTCGCGCCCGAGCACATGCACCCCGACGTCCTGCGCCGCATGCGCAAGCCAGCCGGCGACTTCCAAGGCTTCATGGAAAAGTTCTTCTCCCTAAGCGAGGAAGCCGGCAAGGAGCAATACCTCGTGCCCTACTTCATGAGCAGCTTCCCCGGCTGCACCGAGAAAGAAATGGGAGCGGTCGAAACCTTCCTCAAAGAGGAGAAATGGAACCTCCAGCAGGTGCAGGACTTCATCCCCCTGCCCATGACCGGCGCGGCCGCGATGTATTACAGCGCCCTGGACATCAACACCGGCGCCCCCATCACCGTGGTTCGCAACGCGGGCGACCGGGAACGGCAAAAGCGCATGCTCCGTCCCAACGCCCCCCAACGCGGCGGAGCTGATCGCCAGTTGGACACCGTGGAGTGAGCACGGCCAAGCCTGCCCTTACCTGCGACAGGCACAGCCAAAGACCCCTCCAAAAATTCCCTTGCCCCAAGTTCGTCTACCTCACCCAAAAATCTCGTTCACCACACGCGCGCGCTCCACACCCGTGAGCCGCTGGTCCAGCCCCTGAAACTTGAAGGACAGCCGCTCGTGATCGAGCCCAAGTGCGTGGAGAATCGTTGCGTGGAAATCACGGACGCTCACCTTGTTCACGGCGGCGCGGAAACCAATCTCGTCCGTCTCGCCGTAATGAACGCCGTCCTTCACGCCGCCGCCCGCTAGCCACGCGGTGAATGCGTGCGGGTTGTGGTCGCGGCCGGGCTTGCCGCCTTTTTGAGAGATGGGCAACCGGCCAAACTCCCCGGCCCAAATCACGAGCGTATCCTTCAGCAGGCCGCGTTGCTCCAAGTCCGCCAGCAGCGCGGCGATGGGTTGGTCTGCCTCCGCCGCGAAGCCACGGTGGTTGCCGATCAAGTCCGAGTGGCAGTCCCAGCTCTGCTGGTTCTCCATGCCGCCGCTGTAAACCTGCAC
>CAIPBN010000595.1 GCA_903863315.1 uncultured Verrucomicrobiota bacterium
AACTTGCGCCAAGCCACGGATCTGGGCCGGCTCGCGAAGGGCTACATGGACCGGGGCGAGCTGGTGCCGGACGAAATCACCGAAGGCATGGTGCGCGACCGGCTGGGCCAGCCGGACACCGCGACCGGCTTCATCCTGGATGGCTTCCCGCGCACGCTCCCACAGGCGCTGGCCCTGAACGAGATGCTGGCGGGCATGGGCCGGCGGCTGGCTGGGGTGCTGTGCATCGCCGTGCCGGACGAGGCGATTGTGACCCGGCTCGCGGGGCGGCTGATCTGCCGCCAATGCCAGACGCCCTATCATCAAAGCTACAAGCCCCCGCAAAAGGAGGGCGTGTGCGATCGCTGTGGCGGGATGCTGTATCAACGTGACGACGACAACGCCGCCACGGTCCGCGCCCGTCTCCGCACCTTCCATGCGCAGACTGAGCCGCTGATCCACTTCTATCAGGAAGCCGGACTGCTGAAGGAAGTGGACGGCCGGGGGGAAGTCGCCAGCGTCACCACCCACACGATGGCCGCCGCACGAGCGCTGCAAAACACGATCGCCTGAATGAAAGGAACCTTATGTTTGAGGCCGCTGAACTTGGACAAACCCTCTCCAAAGCCGACTACGACGCAGGGCTCGCCAAGCTGCGCCCGGCGCTGCTGGAGGCGCACTTCGCACTCAAGGACACCAAGGTGCCCGTCATCGTCATCGTATCCGGTGCGGACGGCGCGGGAAAAGGCGAGGTGGTCCACCGTCTGAACGAGTGGCTCGACCCGCGCGGCGTGGACACGCAGGCGTTCTGGCAGACCTCCGACGAAGAGCGCGAACGCCCGCGTTACTGGCGCTTTTGGCGGGCGCTGCCAGCCCGCGGGCGTATCGGCATTTTGTTCGGCTCATGGTATTCCGAGCCGATCATCCGGCGCGTTTACGGTGAGATCAAAACCAGCAAGCTCGACACCGAGATGGATCGCATCGCCTTCTTCGAGAAGCTGCTCGCCGACGACGGCGCGGTGATCGTGAAACTGTGGTTTCATCTGTCCAAGAAGGCCCAGCGGCGGCGGCTGAAGGATCTGGCGAGCAATCCCAAGACCCGCTCGCGCGTGCTGCCCAGCGACTGGAAACACTTCAAGTTCTACGACAAGTTCACCGAGGTTTCCGAGCGCGCGCTCCGCCGCACCGACGCGGGGCACGCACCGTGGCATTTGATCGAGGCCGCCGACCGCCGGTATCGCGAACTGACCGCCGGCCAGATCCTGCTGCAGGCCATCCAGGCAAAGCTCGCCGGGTTGCAGAAGGCCAAGACCGCCGCCGCACCTGCCAAACCCGCGAAGACAACGGCCCGGCGCGGGAAAAGCGGCATCACCATTCTCGACCATGTGGGCCTTTCCCAACGCCTCAGCGACAAGGAATACGCGGCGCAATTGGAGAAGCAGCAAAGCCGGCTGACGCGCCTGACGTGGGCCGCGTGGGAGAAGAAGGTTGCGAGCGTCGCGCTCTTCGAGGGCTGGGACGCTGCGGGCAAGGGCAGCGCCATCCGCCGCGTGACGGCGGCGATGGATCCGCGGCTCTATCGCATCATTCCCATCGCCGCGCCGACGGACGAGGAGCGCGCACGGCATTACCTCTGGCGCTTCTGGCGGCACCTGCCGCGCGCCGGCATGACCACCATCTTCGACCGTTCTTGGTATGGCCGCGTGCTGGTCGAGCGTGTGGAGGGCTTTGCCCGCGAGGACGAGTGGAAGCGGGCATTTCTGGAGATCAGCGACTTCGAAGAGCAGCTCGCCGAAAGCGGCATCGTCGTCTCGAAGTTCTGGATTCACATTGGCAAGGACGAGCAGTTGCGGCGGTTCAAACAGCGCGAGTCGATTGCGATCAAGCGCTATAAGATCACCGACGAAGACTGGCGCAACCGTGGGCAATGGGATGCCTACAAGGCCGCCATCAATGACATGGTGGCGCACACCAGCACGGAGTTCGCGCCGTGGACGCTGGTCGCTGGCAACGACAAGAAGTTCGCCCGCGTGCAGATTGTGAAGACGCTGTGCCAGCATCTGGAAGCAGCGTTGTGAATCGCTTGTTGTTTGAACCAAGGCCTTTTGCCGCAAGAGAACGCAGAGCACACAAAGGCGGGGGACAACGAGGCTCTTTGTAAGCTCTGCGCCCTTTAGCGACTGAACGATCATGGCGCAAAACGAAAATCCGGTCCCGCCCGCCGCCGGGAAAGGCGACCTGTGGGGTGGCGTTTCCGCGATGCTCGTCGCGTTGCCGTCTTCGATTGCCTATGGCGTGACCACCGTTGCGGTGCTTGGGCCCGACTACCTCGCGCAAGGTGCGCTGGCGGGCGTCATTGGGGCGGTGACGTTGGGCTTCACCGCCGCCTGCCTTGGCAGCGCCCGGCAGTTGATCTCCGCACCATGTGCGCCGGCGGCGGCGATTCTTTCCGCGCTCGCCGTGAGTTTCGTGGCGCAGGACCAGCCCGGCCAGGTTCAGGCGACGCAGGCGGCGCGCGTGCTGTTGCTGATGACGCTGGTCGGGGTCTTCTCGGCGATCATCCAAATCGTGTTTGGCGTCGCGCGCGGCGGACGGCTGATCAAATACATCCCGTATCCCGTCGTGGCCGGCTATTTGAGCGGGGTGGGCTTGATGATCATTCTGGCCCAGGCCCCGAAGGTCTTTGGTCTGCACGCGGGACCGGAGTTTTGGTCCGGGCTGCTGCACCCCGGCCACTGGAACTGGAACGCCTTGCTGGTCGGCGGCCTCACGATGCTAGGAATGATCCTGGCGCCGCGCCTGAGCAAGAGCGTGCCGGCGGCCATCATCGGGCTGGGGGCAGGCGGGCTGGCCTTCGCGGGGCTGGCGCTCTGGAATTCCGAGCTGCGCGCCATCGCACACAACCCGCTGCTCGTTGGATCGCTGCCGGGCAGCCTTTCGGATTTGGCCGCGACCATCAGCGGACGCTGGAGTCTGGCGGGCAGCCTGTCCGCCGAGCAATTGCTGCCCCTGCTCACCCCGGCGCTCACGCTCGCCACGCTGCTCTCCATCGACACCTTGAAGACGTGCGTGGTGCTCGACGCGATGTCCGGCCAGCGGACCAATTCCAATCGCGAACTGCTGGCGCAGGGCACGGGCAACCTGTGCTCGGCCCTGCTCGGCGGCATGCCGGGGGCAGGCACAATGGGGCCGACACTGGTGAACCTTAGCAGCGGCGGTCAGACGCGCCGCGCGGGCATGATCAGCGGCGGGCTTATCCTCGCCGCGTTTCTGTTTGGCCGGCCGTTGATCGCCCTGATCCCGACCCCGGCGCTGGCCGGCATCCTCATCGTGCTGGGCAGCCGGATGGTGGACCGCGAGAGCCTGCAACTGCTGCGGCATCGCGCGACCTTCTTTGACTTCACGGTGATGGCGGCGGTGGTCGTCGTCGCGCTGGCCCACAGCCTGATTGCCGCGGCAGGCGTGGGCATCGCGCTGGCACTCGGGCTCTTCATGCGCGATTTGATCCGCGGTTCCGTGATCCGGCGCAAGCTATATGGCGACCAGCTTTCCTCCCGCAAACAACGGCTCACCCGGGAGAAGGCGTTGCTGGTGCAGCAGGGCCGGCAGACCGTGGTTTGCGAATTGCAGGGCAGCCTGTTCTTCGGCACGACGGATCAGTTGCTCACGGAGCTGGGCGAGGACATCAGCGCATGCCGCTTCGTGATTCTCGACCTGCGCCGCGTGCAGTCCTTCGACTTCACCGCCGGCCATGTGTTGCAGGTCATCCACAAGCAGGTGAAGGCGCACGATGGCTTTCTCCTGCTGTGCAGCCTGCCCGCGCATCTGCCCACGGGCCTGGGCCTCGCGGATTACCTGCGGTTGCTTGGCATCCTCTCCGGTGACGTGCATCTCAAGCTGTTCGACAACCGCGACGAGGCGCTTGAGTGGGCTGAGGACCAACTGCTCGCCGACACGGGCAGCACCACTGCCCCCAAGCTGCCGGCCTTGGATGAAGTGCCGATGTTTGCCGGTCTTACGACACCGGACGCATACGCGCGGCTAAGCGAAATCGTCGTGGAACGTTCGGTGCGGGCGGGGGAAGTCGTGTTCCACAAAGGGGACACGGGCAGCGAGCTATTCATCGTCCGCCGGGGCAGCGTCAGTGTGAACCTGCCATTGGCCGACGGTCACCGTTACCACCTGACCACCTTCACGGACGGCCACTTCTTCGGCGACATGGCCTTCCTGGATCAGCAGCCACGCTCAGCCGATGCCGTGGCGGTCACGGACACGGAGCTCTTTGTCCTGTCTCGTGCCCGCTACGAGGAACTGGCCAAGGCAAACCCCGGCCTGGCCGTGGAAATCCTGCGCAATCTCTGCCGTGAAATGGCCGTCCGCCT